>JAGOUD010000120.1 GCA_018061465.1 Burkholderiales bacterium | reverse complement strand
ATTCAATATATAATTGTGGCAGAGAAGACTTTTTCATAAGAACGACACTAAATAAAAGAGCATGAGCCAAAGTTATTTGGTCTAATTCACGGCTATTTGTGGCGCATATGTCTTGTATTGCTTGAAACCTATTTGAAAATTCTTTATTATCTGGGTATAATAGCTCATTGCTTCTTTTTACAGCTTCCTCACTTAAACTTCCAGATGGAGAAATTGTTAAAAGATTGATATAGGCATTTTTAATGGGTTTTCTGAATAACACAGTAGTAGATTTTAACATTAAATCCAATAAAAAAATCCGCCCCAAACTAATACACCTAGGACCACTTTGCGTATCACTATTATCATATAGTGATTTATTATCAATAATTGTTTTAAAATGAATTCTTTTTAATGGATACTTATCAGCATAAGCAGTAGCATAACTTTGCAATTTTTTCCAGCTAATTAATGGATAGGGCTGATCAACTATAACAATGTCATTATTGGGAGCCACTTTAACCTCAGAAAGATAACTACTATCAATATTAATATTAACTACCCCATCTTTTAATCCGCCAATCCATTTCCTCAAAGCTTCTTCCTGCACAACTTCACAACTAGCAGCACTATCTATACTAGACGAAATGTGCCCAAGGAAATAGCAGACGGCCAATAAAACTGTTTGTTCTTTACTTAAATGTTTACCCCCAAACCAACCAGCTATAGAGTGCTCATCTAGAGCTCTAAATGCTTGACAAGTAGTAGCTTCCCAGCCGATAATTTCTTTACCTAATTTATCGGTTTTAAGAATCGCGTTATTAAGATCAATGTTGAAATTTTTAATATAATCAATAGCGTGCCAAAAAAGCTTAGACCGTGGACTATTTGCAAATAATGGGTGCTTATTCTCAGATACAACCTTATAAGATGACCCACCACCAATGACACTTATCCCCGGCATCAATACCCTCCTTCCTTATTTACCCCCATGTTTTGTTACATTACTCAGAAATATAAATAATCACATCACCAACCAATATAGCAATATATACCTGCACCAACCTAAAATATATGCATTTAGTTTCTACGTTTCCTTTAGCTTTTTAAAATCTTCGTAGGTTAACGGTGCGACGGCACAGAACATAGCTCTTGAATACTCACCATGTTGCCACAACTTTAATATATCATTTCTAAACCGTTCTTGTTGCTCTTTTATATTCGGATACTCAGTGTTAGGCTGATGAGCTGCTGGAGGTGAACTATATAATAAATATTCATCCAGTACATAGCGCAGTTTATTTAATCCCTCACCGTCAGGATTAATATTAATTTCTTGCAATAGTCCTTCATTCTTCACAAGCCCCGGAAACCCATCTGGATAATCATCACGCGCTGATATTAAAGAGAATATCGGAATGGTACCCCAATTCCGATCCAAACCTTTAAAAACATTGCTATCCATCCTCAATAACCGCGACAGATTAAACTCCGAATTGAAATCTAATGCACTATAAATTATCTGTAACATACATAATGATAAATATTCCCTTTCATCTGAACGTGTAGAACTCGCAAGAATTTTGAATAAAACCGGGCCATAGTTTATTATATTATACATCGCCTTTCCAAACTTAATCGGATTCTTCCATATACCACCGTCATTATATACCTCAAGAATTTCCTTACATGCATTTAACAGATTAATAGCAATTGTATAAACATCAGTAACATTGTCAAATATTTCTGCTAATTTCTCCTGAGTATATTGTGACTTATCCACCAATTCTTGGGCTGCCGCTGCTTTTTCTGGACGGACATTTAATTTAACCCAATTTTCACCAACTAGTTGATAAAATAAACCATTTTTATCTAAATAAAGGCTTAAATTCTCACACTGTCCTTTAGCATCTTTATCCATCTTATTAACGTCTACATTCACACGGTTAAAAGTAACATTTTCTGTTTTTAAAGCCGTACCATGGAAAGCTATAATGTTGCCTATAACCGTGTCAAAATATTCACTAATAAATCGTGTGCGTATACTTGATCTAGCCTCATCTACTCCAGGCGTAACACTAGTGCTTGGTTTCAGATTATTGTTAATTAACTCAAATTTATTCTTAAGATTATCCCAAGAAACATGCAGCTGGGGAGAAGTAAGCGCTTTTATTGTATTAAATAATTCCTCTGATTCTTTTACAATACTCCGAAATTCATTAGCATCAGTTATATTATGAGTTAACCGTGTCAATATATGATTATTGTTAATTAACTCAAATTTATACTTAAGATTGTTCCACTGAGTAAGTAACTTTGGAGTAGTAGGTGCTGGTATTGTATTAAATAATTCCTCTGATTCTGCTACAATACTCCGAAATTCATTAACATCAGTTATATGATAGGTTAACCGTGTCAATCTATGATAGATTAACCGTGTCAATATATTGTTCAGCAAAGTGTATGAACCATGTCTTAATGTGTTATTTAACAGAATTGGATTATTTTGTGTTGATTTAACAATATCATCTAGGCATTGCTGCTGATCTTTAGGGCTAGGTAGAATAACACCGACTTCACCCAATAAATATTCAATAAACCAGGTATAGAATGTATCAATCTCCCTCATTCTAGATGGGTTTACTATACAATATTGATTAAGAATATTTATTGCAGGTTTTATAATTTCAAAGGATTCTATTATACCTTTTGCCTGGTCGGTTTCACTCTCTCGCACATTATCTAAACTCTGTATACTTTTTAAGAATATACTTAATACCTTGTCAATATCATTTTGTATTACTTCGGTAGGCTTCTTATTCATCAACGCCCTCTCGGGGGGTAAAATAAAACCTCTAGCACCCTCCCAACCTATTAAGTTCTTTTTCAATAAGTTTAGATAAATATTCTTATATTCATCAATCTTCTCACGTACATTTTCAGTATTAAGTTTAACCGTATTTTCAGGTTGGCTCCCTGTAGTTGCGCTAGTGATTTTAACCACATTAGTACCCGATATCTCCTGAGGAGGAGGGACACTTCTCACTAACTTGTCTGTTGGCGTAGTGGAACTTGCAAAGCTTGAGCTTGTATCTCCTTTATTAGTATTAGAAACCGAGTGTTCTATTGACGTCATGGAATTTTGCGGTTCTAAAGTTTCAGGTTCACAATCCAAATACTCTTCGCCTTCATCCCCAAATGAATCGGAATCGGAATCACAATCATAATACTCATTGTCACTTGAAGGTACGTCCACAGTACTACTATATTTAATATAAGAGGAAACAACTTCATGTATTGAGTCTTGTTTAACAGTGCTATCAGCTCCAAATTGTTCTTTTTTCTCAGTAATGTTGCCATTCTCTACTAACTGACTTGTTGGTGTAGGGGAACTCGCAAAGCTTGCGCTTGTGTCTTCTTTATTATTATTGGAATCAATTTGCGACACGGCAACTTCTAATCCATTCAGCTTATCTTTAATCACATTAGTACTCGATACCTCCTGAGTAGGAGTGAGTGCTCCTTCTAACGGTTCTCTTGGCATAATGGAGCTTGCGCTTGTGGTTCCTTTATTATAATCAATTTGCCGCACCGCAACTTTTAACCGTCCCGGCTTATTATCACTATCCACTCTTGAGTTAAGAGGGGTACTCAACAATAGCGACGGCAATATCTGAGAAGCAACACTTCCTAAATACCGGTGGGGCCAACGTGGAAATGTTCCCATTTTAAACATTCTACCCCCTAATTGAGCAGTATCAGTTCCTTCAAAACCCTGAACAACTCCTCTTATTAAGTTACCCATTACACCATTAACTATGCCACTTCCTAAATTAGCATTCCCTTCTTTTGGAGAAGGAGTGACACTTCTCACTAACTGACTTGTTGGTGTAGGGGAACTCGCAAAAATTTCCTGCACTGCAGAATGATGAGTTTCTCCAGCTTCTTTAACAGCGCTACTAATTCCACGTGGTTCTGGTTGCTTAGTAGTAGAAGGATCCACTCCTAACTGCCTTTCTGACAACACCCTCAGATTTCGTGATCCCGTACTTGAAGAATCCCGTGCCAATTTTCCATGCCCCATGCTGAGCTGCCTGGCACGTCTCGCGTCTGCCTCCAGCGCAGATATTAAGGCATTCGCAGTATCGGGATTACTCCCCACCCATACTCGTATCGTCTCTCTCATTTCATCTAATTTAATGCGTAATTTATCTTTATTTGGATGATTTGTTATACCAAATTCAGTTGCTAATTGGTCAAAAGTACTACTTTGTGTAGATAACATATAATTAGCAATCATTTTTTGAATTTTAATATCTTTAGTATCTGATGTCTTACTCCGTGATTGATCGCGTATTTGCACTATAGCAAAGCTTACTCCTCGTTTAATATCCATTTCATAATCCCCTAAAGTACATAAGAGAATCATATCATCAACTTGAGTTTTAACCTCATCAATCTGCACTTTTGGTGAATTCTTAGCCGACTGTCTAAGCGCAACTTGCATTTGTTTTTTGCATAACTCAATTTGAGTTGCAATTTCATACATAATTGCCTTTGTTAAACTATTGCGCTGCTCATTATTTTCATCATTTTTAATTAGTTTAGTTAACAGCTCGTTAGTATTAATAATATTATCTTGAGTAAAAAATCCCTTTAATATACCTTCCCTATCCTCACCAGCTATTAATGCTTGCCCCAGTTGATAAATTTCCGGGTATTGACCGCAACAAGATTGGAGATATGAATCAGCCAAGTTACAATTAAATGCTTCTTCCACACCATCCGCAAACTTCACGGCTCGATGTGCCCTACCCAAGTTTTCTTTATCATGCAGTGCGCGCACTACAATATCCAACATGCGGTAGGCAGCTAACTTTTTACTAGCGTAATCATAAGGGTTATTGATACTTATATGCCCTTCATACCCACCACAAGCATTGCTTGAATTAGCAGAACTTCTCGTACTGCCATCAACGGCATTAATCGCTTTATCTATTAACTGCTGTAAGGTTAATTCCTCTTCCTCCATAGAACTACTGGCATTACCCTTCCAGAAACCCCACGACGATTGCGAAACCCCCAAAAAATCATTTAACTTAGTTTTCTTCTCATTATCTGAGGCAAGTTTTTGCTCCCCAACCGCTCTATTTGGTTGGTAGTTCACTGAGCTAAGGTTACCCTGGGGACATCTCGTTGATGATGGCATAATAAATTCCTTTTATACTTTACCCTCATATTGTACCAAATACTCTACAGCTAATCGCTACCTTTTTGGGTGGCGCTCGGCCCATTGTATAAGAAGAACTAGCCAAAATGGATACCTAACTACAGCTAAAATAGTTGTACAATTTCTTTAGAATAGGTTTTCTAGCGGAGTATGAAAGATGAAATCAGCTAAAAGTAAATTAATTTATAGCCTGCTATGTAGCGCTGTTTTAGGATTACTCACTGCCTGTAATAGTGGTGGAACCTCATCAAGTAATGAGAGCAATACGGTGTCTAGTAGTAATATGGCTGCAACTAATTCTACAGTAGATGTGGCAACTGACGATCAAGTTAAAACCCCAGCATCGGCATATATTAAAAGTAATGGAGCTGCGCCTACAGTAAGCTCCATGGCTACTACTACCTCATCTAGTTGTTTTAGCATAATGCAAAATGCAAGTGGCAGCACTTATACTGTTACTCAAAATTCACAGCCTTATTACTCAACTGCCACAGTTAGTTTTACCCTGAAAAATACTTGTGCAACAGCACAAACAATATCTGGTTTACAAGTAAATGTAAATAACTTTACTATAAATGGCAAGACTCCATCCATAAATTATATAGACCAAGCCCAAGGTAATCCGTATTTAAGTTTTAGCTATACCACAAGCGGTAACAATATAGCAATTAACTTGAGCACCCCATCTTGCAGTGGTGCATATTGTGATTGGGCAGCAATGCCTGCAAACAGTAGCCGCACTTTCACTATCAATGCTTTTGTTAATGCAGCTATTAGCTCTTTAGCTGTTGCCAGTGTAGATATTTCAGGCAGCACTCCAATACCGCCTGCTACGGGTAATTTAGCAGTAAATATCAATACTAGCGCATTAGCACCAGTTTGCCCTGCCTCAACTAATTGCAATATTAGTGTAAATGTATTAAATCCAACTGGGGCAATACTCGGCATTATTAGTGTAAACCCAAGCGAAAGCCCAAATTATACAGTAACTTACAAAAATTTATTAATTGGTAATTATACCTTAGCGGTTAATACTAATTCTTATCCAAGCGGTAGTGGCAATTTAATTAATTATACATATAACCCAAGTAATGGTATAGCCCAAGTAAATAGTAATGCTACAACTAATTCTACGGTTACTTTTAATTATACGGCACCCATTCAAACCGGTAATTTAACCATTACCACAGGTACGATTAATGAAGCAGCAACTTTTCAAAATTTAGGTGCTTTAGCGGGCAGTGCGACCGATACTAAAACTAAAATTGTATATTCATTTAATATTGGAATTAATAGTACAGTGAACCTTAATAATTTGCCTGCTGGCGATACTTACAATATAGTTCTCCAAGGAATAGGTGATCCATTTAGCGGAATTTATTATTCGGTAAATCCGGTGTCAATAGTAGTTAACGCTAATACCGCTACACCAGTTAAACTCTCATTTAGTAAAGTAGCTACGGCACAACATAATGTAACTTTTACAGTAACTGGTGCTCCAGCAAATCAGGTGATCTCATTTGCCAATAGTAATGCTAGTTTTAAATATAATAACAACACTTTAACATCAGGCACTTATAAATTCTTGACTAGCGAATCTGCAATTGCAATTACTCTAGCTACTCCCAGTGGCTATACTCTAACTTATACTCCTATGG
>JAGOUD010000119.1 GCA_018061465.1 Burkholderiales bacterium | reverse complement strand
GTAATATGCTGTAATGCTTTATAGCTTGGAGAGTGTTTATCGGGTTTATAGAGTGATTTAAATATATCAATATCCAAGTCGGTTATTAATTTACCATCAGTAAATGCAGTGAGAAAAAGGTTATGATAATGATTAAATTGCTCTAGCTGATATTGCTGTTTTGCTGCAATTTTTTTACGTAATGTTTGTTCTTCTGTAGAACATTTTCTAAATGAGCCATCTTGATAATTGTGAAACAGCGTTTCTTCAGCAGCAAGTTTAAATAATAAGCTAGTCATTTGGAGAATAGTTACTTGTTCACCAAAATATAGTATAGCTAATTCACGAATAGTTAACCGAGATTCATCATTCATTAACTCATATAATAATTGAATATCAATTTCGGTCATGATATGGTTAATTTTTTCAATTTGAGCAGCAATTGTTGGCTCAATTGGATAAATTAACTGATTTAGCTTTATTTTTTTTAGATTGTTAGCTAGTTTAACCAGATAATTATTTTTATGATTTTCAATTAGTTGTGCAATCCTATAGCTTAAACCATCACTGATTATTACATACTCATCGTCTTTGAACCCTGTATTTTGTCGCATTTTATAAAAAGCTCCTTATGTGCTTGGCATACTACTTGGGAACTCATCCCCGAGGGGCACACCCGTGAGTCTAGACTTTGAGGATTTACATTTAGTCCAATTTTCAATTACAAACATTATATATTCCATATTTTTATTCCAATTACCATAATAAAGATTAATAATGTCACGCTTAATATAAAATTTTGTAGTTTATGTTTAGTTAATAATTTTGCTAGAAGTAAATTTTGCTCCCGCATTAACTTATTTTCAACTAAATAATCTGTAACTTGCCGCGGTATAAGAGGCAAGGTATATGACCAGTATGGTAATTGGGTCTTTATATTGCGCAGAAAGCCACGCCAGCCCATTTGCTGATGCATCCATTTCTCAAGTATCGGTTTAGCGCTTACCCATAAATCTAGGTTAGGGTTTAACATGCGCCCCATACCTTCTACATTTACAATCGTTTTTTGTAATAGCAATAATTGGGGCTGCACAATAATATTAAACCGTCTAGATACTTGAAATAATTTAATCAAAACCTGCCCAAAAGATATTTGCGATAATGGTTTATTAAAAATTGGTTCGCATACTGCACGAATAGCATTTTCTAATGCTTCAACCGGAGTATTTGGAGGTGCCCAACCTGATTCAACATGAGTTTTAGCTACAGTTTTATAATCCCGATTAAAAAAAGCTAAAATGTTTATAGCTAAATAGCGTTTGTCCTCTTCTGATAGAATGCCCACAATACCAAAATCGAGCGCAATATAATGACCATAATTATCACACAAAATATTACCCGGATGCATATCTGCATGAAAAAATCCATAGTTAAATACCTGCGTATAAAAAATGTCAACTCCATTATGCGAGAGCTTTTCTAGATTAATTCCTCTGGATTTTAAGCCGTCTAAATCTGAAATTGGTATTCCATCCATCCATTCTAATACCAATACTTCACGTGAACAGTAATCATAAAATATCTGTGGAATAATTATTTTAGGATCATTTTTATGCAAACGATATAATTCGGTGGCATTGGCGGCCTCTTGTAAAAAATCTAATTCAGCATGAATAGTATTTTTAAACTCTTCAATTACATCTTGGGGTCTTAAGCGTTCACCGTCGCGAAAAGCTTTTTTGACAAACCAGGCTGCTAATTGTAATACTAAAATATCTTGTTCAATAATATATTCAATATTAGGACGCAGCACTTTTACCGCAACTACTCTATTGTTTTGAGTTGGATTAGGACTTTTTAAAATAGCCTTATGCACTTGTGCTATGGAGGCTGATGCCACAGCATTGGGGTTAAATTCACTAAATATGTTTTCGAGTTTAGTATTTAATGAACGTTCAATAACTTGTTTGGCAATTATGCCGGAAAAGGATTGTACCTGATTTTGAAGTTTAGATAATTCTTGAATAAATTCACTGGATAACAGATCCTGACGTGTTGAGAGTAATTGTCCAAATTTAATAAATACTGGACCTAGCTCTTCAAATGCTAACCGGGTACGTTTAGGTAATGATTCGTGGCTGCATTTGGTTGGGATAAAAAATAAACTCAGTTCAATACATCTGGCAAAAAAACTAATCTTATGATAGCGTTTTAATATTTCATATAAACCATAACGATGTAGGGTAAGTATTATTTTAAGTAAGCGCAAAAATCTCATGAATTTCGTGCCATTAATAGTTTAGTTTGTGCCATTAATCGATCTACATTAATAGTTAATTCATCAACTGCAGTACAAAATTCAGCTAACTCAAAGCGCGTTACTAAATCTTCTGTTTCAAAGAGTAAATATTCACTAATTGAAGTTGTTGCATTATACCTCATTAAAGTTAGATTATCTTTTAATGCTTGAATGAATTGCATGAATGGAGTAATAACAAATAGTAGTGCTGGAGATAGTGTTACACTTGGCATATTCAAATTAACTAAAATCTGCAATAATTCAAACCCAAATTCACGATTTCCCTGTAAGTAAATTTGCCTAAAAGCTGCAAGTTTATCTTGATTAATCAAATAAGCAGCACAACTCAATGGTAGATTTATTTCTACTGTATAGCAAGTATTATGGGGAGGCTCTACCATTAATCCATCATTATCAATTAATGCACATATCATAAAACCTGCTAAACTTAATTTAAATGAGTAATTTACATAACGCTTTAATAATTGTTGACTTCCCTCATTGTGCTTTAAAACCTTATTTAAACCTAATAACAGCCCGTGGTTGATTATCATGTTTTGTAACCTTTATGTAAGGCGGTTATTCCGAAAGTTAGATTATGTACAGTAACTTTAGCAAATCCACTATCAAAAAGCATTTGGGCTAAAACTTCTTGATTAGGGTGCATTCGGATTGATTGAGCTAAATAAGTGTAACTATCGCTATCTTTGGCAATTAGTTTCCCCATAGTCGGTAGTATCTTGAATGAATACAAATCATAAATTTTTGCTAAAGGTTTTATAATTTTAGAAAATTCTAATACCATTAAAACGCCCCCGGGACGTAGAACACGGTGCATTTCTTTTAAAGCAATTTCTTTGTGAGTCATGTTTCTTAAGCCAAAAGCAACGCAAATTGCATCAAAATAATTATCCTTAAAAGGTAGCCTTTCAGCATCACATAAACATTGAGGAGTAATTATTCCATTATTCATTAAGCGATCACGCCCGATTTTAAGCATAGATGAATTAATATCAGTATGCCAAACCACACCATTATCACCAACTATTTTTTTTAAACCCATAGTCATATCGCCCGTCCCGCCTGCAATATCCAATACTTTATCTCCTGCTTTAATCTCTGAGGTAAATAAAGTAAATTTTTTCCACAAGCGATGCAATCCCAGCGACATTATATCATTCATGAGGTCATATTTTGGAGCAACATTGTGAAATACCTTGGCAACCAACCCAGCTTTTTGTTCTTCTTCAATATCTAAAAAGCCAAAATGAGTAGTTTTATTATCGTGATTATTATTCATTTATATCACCTATCTTTCAATTGTAATAACATGGCATCACCATAGCTAAAAAAGCGATAATTATTTTTAATTGCGTGAATATAGGCATTTTTTATTACCTCCATTCCTGCAAAAGCTGACACCAGCATAAGTAGGGTAGATCGGGGTAAATGAAAATTAGTAACTAATTTATCTACTACTTTAAATTTAAACCCCGGGGTAATAAATATATCAGTTTCACCATTTTTTAAGTCGAAATTAGTTAATGCTGCTGTTTCTAGAGCACGTAGACTGGTTGTCCCAATTGCAATAACATTGCCGCCATTGGCTTTACATTGTTTAATTAAATCTATAGTTGAGGATGAGATTGAGTAAATTTCACTATGCATTTTATGTTCATGAATAAAATTAGTATTCACCGGTTTAAAGGTACCTGAACCCACATGGAGTGTTATTGCAGCACTATTTGCACCTTTAGCTTTAATCTCTTCTAATAAATGCGAAGTAAAATGTAATCCAGCTGTTGGCGCGGCCACTGATCCTGGATGTTTAGCATATACCGTTTGGTAGCGTAGTTCATCTAGGGCTGTGTCTTCTCGTTTAATATATACTGGCAGTGGTATATGCCCATACTGATCAAGATAATCTACCCAAGTGTGAATGTTTATGTTATCTGATACTCTCCCACTTGATAGAGTTAATTCAAATAGACCATCCAATTTTTGGATTACTTGCAGTGTAATATTACCAGGTAGATTAATTAGCATATCTATATGTATGGTTTTATTAGACCGAATATGGGCAATTAAATTATTATTGGGTAAAATTCTCTCGACAAGTAATTCAATTTTGCCACCACTTGGCTTATGACCAAACAGTCGCGCTTTTATAACTTTGGAATCATTAAATATTATAAGGTCATGGGGATGAATAAAATTTATGAGATGTTTAAAATAAAAGTTTTGGTAAATATCTTGCTCAACTACTAAAAGCCGACTTTCATCGCGATTTGGGGTGGGAGTGGCAGCAATTAATTCCTCAGGTAGAGAGTAATCAAAGTCAGTTAATTTAAGCATATACTCAGCGTCTTTGAATCCTGGACTTTGCTGCATTTTATAAAAAGCTCCTTACGTACTTATGTGGTTTATTTACTATAATTATGTCTAAATACCCATTGCACGGCTAAAAACACAGCAAATATAGTAAATATAATCAAGATAAGCAGCATTTGCCCGAGTTCCATTAGGCTTAAAGAAGTAAGAATAAATCTATTGCCAAATAAAAAATTTAAGTTGGTAAATAAGGTATTCATAAAGTTTACAAACACATTAACTAAAAAATAGGCGGCTACACCACCTAAAATTACCTGTAATCCAGCATAATAGGCTAGGGGACGCATGATAAAAGTATCAGAAGCTCCAATTAAACGCGATACTGTAATTTCGTCTTGTCGCAATAGCATTTGCAAACGAATCATATTATAAACTACTAGCACAAATAAAATAGTAAATACAATTTGTAAAAAAGTTGCAATATGTTTTATAAAGGTAAGTAAATCATTTACCTTATTTGCATAATCGGTATCCATTTGGACATTATCGACCATGTCCATATTACTGATCCGGTCAGTTAATTGGGTAAGTAATTTAGGATTAGCAGTACTAGTATTTACAATTAATACATCAGGTAGCGGGTTAGCATTATTGGTAATCACATCAGAGGCAATTGTTTTTAATTGCTGATCTTTTTGTAATTCTTGTAACCCATCCTGCCGACTAATAAATTGATAGTTTTTAATTAATTTTTTATTGAAACGGTTGATAGTGGTTTCAAGTTTAGATACATCAGCTTGTTTAGCATTTTGGTTAAGATAAATCATAATTTGTGGATAGCTGATACTCTTAGTTTCCCAAATTTGGCTGCTTTTAGTAATTATAAATATTGAGCTTAACATGGCAATAACAATGGAAATTACCAGAATATTGAGTAAATGTTCTAATGGTTTTTTAAGGATGGTTATTATTGAAGTTGTTAAACTTCTATAATGCATAGTAATTATCATAATAAATTTTATCCCTTAAATTGACCTTGGCTGAGACGGATGATACGCTTGGCATAATCATTTAAGATTGATTCATCATGCGCAGAAATAAGCAAGGTAACTCCCGCTTTATGAAACATTTTAAACAGTTCTAAAATGCGTAGAGCATTATCTCGATCTAAATTAGCTGTTGGCTCATCAGCAATTAATATTTTAGGTTGATGGACAACGGCTCTGGCAATACATAATCGTTGTTGTTCCCCGCCAGATAATTGTTGTGGCATTACCCATGCCTTATGTTCCAGACCAACACTGTTAAGAGCACGCATTACACGCTCTTTGACCATGTGGAATGGATAACCCAGAATATCTAAGGATAGGCGTACATTATCAAAAACATTACGGTCAAATAAGATTTTATGATCTTGAAAGATAAAGCCAATATGCTGACGAATAAAGGTGCGGTGATTTAATTTGGTTTGAGATAACTCAAATCTATTTACGACTACACTTCCTTCGCTTGCTGTTTCAATTCCCGCAATAAGTTTTAAAATAGTTGATTTACCAGCTCCAGAATGACCAGCGAGAAATACTAATTCTCCACGGTCAATGCTTAACGAAATATTTTGTATTGCCAAAATATTACCAGGATAAATTTTACTTACTTGCTCAAAAACAATAATTCGATTATCCATATTATGAAACTTTGCCTGTAAAATGCTTTATTTACCCTATTTATACTACTTAATAAGTATATGATTACTTACTGCTATGACGGTGCAAATTATACCATTATTTTAACACAGTAAGGCTAATTAGTTTTGTTGAATTCCTAAAGTTATACTAAAAAAGGAGTATCGGAGTGGTTCGAATATGGTATATTAACGGACAAAATTTAGTTTGGTATACTCAAAGCAACCAAGGTTATGCTTTTTAAGTATTAATAGGTTGTGATAAAAACATAATAGTCGGGGTGTGTTTTAAGGTATTTTTATGATTAACATATTGCTTTTTTGAGGTTTAGCATTGTGAAAAAGAAATTACTTGCCTTCTTTCTAGCTTCTTCATCAGCAGGGATTTTTGCTGATGTAAATTTATATGGTCGGGTTGCTGTGGGTTTAGAAAATGATGATTTTCAAAATACGACGGCTCCAGGCGGCAATAGTGTGCAAGATTATGGTTCATATTTTGGTATTAGAGGGGTAGATTCTGTTTATGGTGAAACTGCAGCAATTTGGCAGGTAGAGCAATTTTTAGATTTAACTGCCGGACAAGCATATTATAGTAC
>JAGOUD010000118.1 GCA_018061465.1 Burkholderiales bacterium | reverse complement strand
GATTTGGTAACTATATATCAACCTACATCAGCCTTTGGCGGTGTTGTTACAATTGGGCTGACCTACTAATATGCGACGTAAATATTTAGGTGGAGCATTGGTAATTGCTTCTACATTGGTAATTGCCAAGAGCAATGATGCATTTGGACAATTTGAGAATGAATATAACATCGGTTATGGCTACCAAACTGGACAATTGATTGATGGTAATCAAAATACTAGTAATTTTAGCGCTCAATCAATAAATTTAGAAGTTGAACGGCTATTTGATGTTGGAATTTGGTTAGATGGTAATTTTAATATGGTAACTGATTATAGCCAGCCTAATTTAGGTGCTCTTAACGGGGGGGATGGCAGCGGTGATCCATTTGGTCAAGATCCATTTATGTTTAGCTTAACGTTTAAGGTTGGTTATGCATTTGAGGTAGTGAATCACAAATTGCAATTAATTCCATATGTATTAGCTGGACGTACAGTTAATTGGGCAACTTCGACGGTATTAGCTAATGGTGGTGAAAACTTGAGTAATGATTACTTTTATACTGGTGGCTTGGGGGGGCGTATTTCCTATAGAATTAACCCAACAATTTTAGTATATGCAGATGAGTTATATGCGTATAACTGGGATAATTCAGGGGCGATAAAATCCATTCAGTCTAATCCTGATTTATATGGCAAATCTTATGCTGCAACTAACTATACGTTTACCTCAACTTTGGGGGCTAAATTTAATGTATATCGTGATTTACAGCTTGGAGTGAGTGGTTTTTGGAATAATTATCAACCACAATCTAATATATCTGGAATTATTTATACTCCAACCAATACATTCGGTGGAATGGTGTCGGCTGGGTTGACCTATTAACGTTATTGTGAATATTAAAAATTCATACTTAAAACCTGGGAGGGCATAATTAGAACTTCTAAAATAACATTTATTGCACTATTTTTAATTCTTATCCTTTTTATATTTAGATCAATTTTAGCTATATATACAGGGCTGGGTACTGGCGAATCATATTATTTTCGCGGGGCTTATGATTTAGCGTTGAGTTATTTTGATCAACCCCCGTTATTTTTTTGGTTAAGTCATCTTAGTTTAAAATTATTTGGCATTAACACTTTTGCCATTCGGTTACCGGATTTGTTGTTTTTTGCACTTAATAGTTGGGTATTATTTTTAATTGCCCGACATTTTTTTAGTGAGAAAGCTGCGTTATACACTGTTATTATATTTAATTTGAGTGCGTTATATATTATAAATGGAATCTGGTTTCAGCCAGATGCTGCCTTACTCTTTTTTTGGGCAGCCAGTTTATATGTATTAGTGCAAATATTTTTTCCTCATCAGTTATATAGTCGTACCCAGTTATTCGCCCTATGGATTTTATTAGGTATTTGTATGGGTCTTACCGGACTTAGCAAATATCATGTGGTTTTTTTCTTTTTAGGTATGGGGTTGTTTGTATTAACCCGACAAAGAAAATGGCTTACTCACCCGGGCTTATATTGTTCCTTTATAGTATGCTTAATGTTTTTTCTGCCAATATTAATTTGGAATTATCAGCATGATTGGGCATCCATTAAATTTCAGTCATCGCGTGCGCTTGCTGAAGATGAGCTTGTGTGGCATATTGATTGGTTTTTGAGAAGTTTTATTGGTCAGGCATTGTGGTTATTACCGTGGATTTGGGTGCCGGTTGTTTATGAATTAGTTCGTTCGTATAAAATTGGCTGGAGTAATAATTCTCAGCTGGCCCGAAAATTTTTGGGAAAAGTAATACTTAATCCAAAGTTACGTGATAGGGAAACATATTCCATTAGTGATATATATTGGTTTTTCTTTTGCATGGCGCTATTTCCGATAGTATTTTTTACCATGGCAACTTTGTGGGCAGATTTATCTTATCATTTCCATTGGCAGTCAGTTGGGTATATGATTTTATTTATTCCTTTAGGAGCTACTATAGAGCGTAAGATACAATCAGGTTCGGGCAGCATGATTAAGAAGTGGTTATGGTTATCGGCTATATTTGTGTATAGTGTTTTAATTATTGCTGCATTACAAGTACAAACTGGCTTTTGGCAAAATTATGGGCCTAGGGCGCTTAATCGGGAAGTGAACTCTGCCTCTGGAGTAAATAACCTCATTGATCCAACTATGGATAGTTATGATTATAGTGACTTATATAGTTATTTTGATAAAAACCGGTTGTTTGGCCAAGCAAATCTATTTGTCGGCGTATCTAATTGGTTACTCTCCGGTAAGGTGGATTGGGCATTGAAAGGTAAAATTGAGGTACGTTCGTTTGAAGAGATGCGTAATTATGCTTATTATTTTGATGATAAACAGCATTTAGGACAAAATTTAATTTTTGTTACTCGAGATGATGGGGCAAAAGCGTTATCTGATACAGAGAATAATTGTTCCGATCTTAAGAAATTAGATGATGTTCCGATCACTAGAAATGGCAGGACTGAGTTGATGCTGCATTTATACACCTGCAATAATTTTCATATTTAGCGCCACCTAAAATATACTGCTCGTAATTGAAAGCTGGACTAAATATTAATACTCAAAGACGATGAGTATATGTCCATAGTAATACAGGTTGGACTAAATACTCGCGCCAGAAGTCGGAGAATATTTATATGCTTTTACCACCTTGTATAATTCTTGATATTTAGGGTTTTTGAGGCTGTTGAGGTAGCTATTTTTATAGACTGGATAAGCTACCAGAGCCATATTCACCAACTGGCGAGCTTGTATTTTATTGCCTAAATTCCAATTTAGCATTGCTTGTTTAATCATATTGTCCGGATAAGGATGAAAGTTGCTAAACTTATTCTCATATTGTAGTTGAGTTTCAGTTGAAAAACATTTATTGGTATTAGCATCATTAATAATTATATAGCTATCTAATACATATAGTGCCGGATATGCCCACAATATATTATGATTAGCTAAATTTTCTACATATGTGCTTTGAGTAATAAATGGCTTACTATCAATGGGTGAATCAATATAATAGACTAAAGTATTAAACATCAAACTGCCTTGAAATATTAGATAAATTATAGTTGATAGTGGAACTATAACAATTCCTGCAATTAGATTACTGCTTAATTTCATTATCGGTTTATCTATGGCTAAAAAAATGATCAATGGTCCTAAAAAGTACATATACCATAATGGATATTCAACCATGCTATGAATCAAAGTAGTAAACACCATACATAAAATAATTATACATTCAGGGCTGTTGAGTTTTATTATAGAGTAAATTGTATATAATAGCCCCACTACTACAATAAAAGTACCAATTATGCCGGTTTCAGCTAATAATTGTAAGATGAGGTTATGACAATTAGTAAATAAACCGCTGTTGAGTGGGGCATTTGGAAAGAGAGATTGCAAGTAAACACTTTGTTTAGCATATTCATTCCATCCGTAGCCGACAAGGGGGGACGATTTAAATACGATCCAAGCTTTATGCCATTCTATCATCCGTCTTCCCCATATCCCACTATCTCCAGCTTCTGCAGTTATGCGTTGTAAGCCACTACTTAGGTTATTTTGATGATATAGAGCTTTGATAATAATGGGATATAAATATTCTGTACCAACTAAAATTATGCTTGTTAAACACACTAATATAAATAATTTTTTGGTAGAGGCGTTCTGGTTTACTATATAAAAAACGCATGTGATTAGAGCAGCACAGGCAAAATATAAGAATACGCTACGAGAGGCGGCAATGGTGATACTAAAAATAAACCAGCCAACAATTATAGAAAATGTGGGTAATTTGATTTTGCCTTGATGAAATAAATAGATTAGGCTAAATACTGCCCAAGTTAAATAATGACAATAATGGTTACGCTGCCCAAAATGACCAAAAATATTAGTATTGGGGTGGGCGCTGTCATAAAATAATAGGCTGCTAAAATATTTATATAGGCTAGAATATTGCAAAAAGCCAATTATTGATTGCAGCAGTGCTCCAATAACTAAAGCATAACAAATTAGGCTAACCATTGTATTTAAACTAAATTTTTGAATTAAAGTACTAATAGTTATTGCCAAGAGTACACATATCAGCATTTCTAATGCAGCAACATAAGATAAACCGATAAAATCTATGGTTACTAAATAAGGTTGTACCACTAAAAAAATTGCAAATGCTAATAGGGGTATAATTACTTTGGGAATGTAAATTTTATCAAAGGCAAAACATGTTAGTAAAAATAAGGTAATTGCAGCCCAAGTAAAGGTGGTTTCTGCCCAAAATTCTGGCAGTGGGTCATAGTGTGCAGTATTTAAATCGGGCAATATAAAGAGCACTAATATATTTATAGTAATTAGCCAAAAGATGAAATTTTTTTGTTGCATTTATTTTCTTTAAAATATATAAGACAATATCGGCTTTATTGTGCAAGTGATTATCATTTTAGGTAAATATTGTACCACAGTTAAAATTATGTGATACAATCAGCACTGCAGATGGGGAACTTATTTATTTATTTTATGTCAAAAATTACCTGATTTGTATAAATTATTATATAGTTGTTTTGTTGTGGATTTTGTAGATGAAAAAAATAGTATTAAGCTTGTTATCATGTAGTGTTATTTTAGTCGCTTGTGGTAAAAAAGAATTACCCAAAGGACCTGAAAAACATGTTGATGTTGCTATTGCAAAATCTGCTGATATTCCTTATGTATTTGATTACCCAGCAATTGTGCAGGGGGTGATTGATTATCCGGTTATTCCTCGAGTTAGCGGCGCCATTTTTAAGCAATACTATACTGAGGGCACTTATGTTAAAAAAGATACGATTTTGTATCAAATTGATCCACGCCCGTACCAATATGATTTACAAACATATCAGGGTAATTTAGTTCGCGATCAGGCAGCATTAGATAATTATAAACTAATCTATGAACGTTATTTGCGCTTATACAAGGTAAATGCTGTATCTTTACAAGATGTAGAAACTGCTGACATTAATTATAAAAGTGCCTTGGGTAATGTGCAAACTGACATTGCTAATATTAATCAACAAAGACTTAATTTAGAATATTGTCAGGTAAGAGCTCCAGCTGATGGGTATATTGCTGAACGTCAAGTAACGGTTGGGGATATGGTAAGCGCTTGGCAGACTACGTTAAACCAAATAAATTCAGTAAATGATATGTATATTCAATTTTCAATGCCCGAGAATGATAGATTGACAATTGAGCAAGGGGTATTGGATAAAACTATGGTAGTACCTAAAGGCTATAAATTTAGGACTGATTTACAACTTGCGGATGGTACTATAATAAAAAATGAAGGTTATGTGCAATTTTCGGATACTAGAATTAGTTTGCAAAATGGAGTGTGGAATTTGCGGGCATATGTAGATAATATCCAGCTCAAGCATAAGTTATTAGCTGGGCAGTTTATTCATATTTATTTACATGGGGCTAACTTTATTAATACTTATGCAATACCTCAAGTAGCTATTTTTAGAGATGATACTGGTCCTTTTGTGTACGAATTAGATAATAAAAATGCTGTAATTAAAAAACGCATTACTACGGGTAAAATGGTAGGAGATCTATGGATTGTAACCTCAGGTTTAACTGATGGAGAAAAAATTATTGTTAATGGTGGCTTAAAGGTTAATGTTGGCGATAAGGTTATCGTTGATGCAACTAGTGATAACTCACAAACGGGAAATGCGAAAACCAGCATGGCGTAATTACTCAAAACAATCTGATTTTCTGAAAGCTCGTTAATATGTTTTGCAAGTTTTTCATTTTAAGACCAGTTTTATCTATTGTCATTTCTATTGTAATTGTTATTGCGGGTTTAGTTTCTATGTCCGCATCTTCTATTGAGCAATACCCTAATATTGTTCCGCCATGTCTTAATATTTCGGTAAGTTTTCCGGGCGCTGATTCTGAAACTATTGCTAATGCTGTTGCTGCTCCAATAGAAGATCAAATGTCGGGTGTACCGGGCATGATTTATATGCAATCTTCAAGTGCTAATGGTAGTAATTCAGTTTCATTAAACGTATACTTTGCGGTAGGTACAGATTTAAAATCGGTAGAGGCTGATGCGCTAAATCGGATTAACACAGCGCTACCGCAATTACCCACTCAAGTGCAGGCACAAGGAGTGGTAATGCGCATGAAAAATCCTGACTTGTTTTTAGTTATCCCTTTTTATTCTGAAGATGGAAATCCTGATTTATTGTATATTAGCAATTATGTTCAGCGTTATATCTATCCAGTCTTGTTGCAAATCCCTGGCATTGGGGTAATTACAATTCTAGGTCAGCGACAGTTTGCCATGCGTGCTTGGCTTGATCCTAATAAAATGGCATACTACCACATTGGGGTAAAAGATATAAGTAATGCCATTAATGATCAGAATTGGCCATGGGCAATTGGCATGAATGCAATGGAACCCATGATTGGGGTGGATCAAAAATATAATTATATTATAAATTCTCCCGGGTATATGACTGATGAATCACAGTTCCAAAGTATAGTGTTAAAAGCAACTGAAAGTAATGCTCAAGTAGTGCGTCTAAAAGATGTGGCACGCGTGACATTAGATGCTCAATCTTACGCTACATTTTTTGAGCCATATTCGCCAAGTACCATTACTGGAAAAATGGAAAAGCATACCTCAGTAGGTATTGCAGTTTATTTGGTACCTGGCGCTAACCAAATTCAGGTAAAACAAGCCGTAAGTTCATCGCTAGAAGCTATTAGTAAGCATCTTCCAGCGGGAATTAAATATTATTATCATTATGATTCCTCCCAATTTGTGTTATTATCAATTCAGGCTGTAGTGCAAACTCTTCTAATTGCCTTTTTTTTGGTGTTTATGGTAGTAATGCTATTTATGCAAAATTTCAAAGGCACTATTATTCCGGTATTAGCA
>JAGOUD010000117.1 GCA_018061465.1 Burkholderiales bacterium | reverse complement strand
TTTTGGAAATATTATAAATTATGCCGATAGTGAAATGTTCTATGATATTAAAAGTGAGGCTAATATCGGCTTAGATAAATATACTTCGAGTTGTCCTATAAACTATTTCAAGCATGGCAATTTTTTTGATATTATAGGGAATGTGTGGCAATGGACGGAAACTGCTATTTATCCATTTACTAATTTTTGCCCACACGAAATTTATGATGATTTTAGCACTCCTACTTTTGATGGACGGCATAACATAATTAAGGGTGGGTCTTGGATATCACGTGGTAATGAAGCATTATCTACTTCGCGTTATGCTTTTCGCCGACATTTTTTTCAGCATGCGGGATTTCGTTATATCATTGCCCCTGTTGCGCGTAGAAATTCTAAGTTAAATTTATTAGAAGAAAAGGACAAAAACCCCATGGACCTAACAAAAGAGGGTGAGAAATTATTATCCTATTATGATCAAGATAGTCAAGTATCGCAATACATAGAATTTCATTATGGTAGCCAATATTTGAAGGTGCCTAATTTTTCACAAAAATTAGTTGAGATTGCCTCAAACTACATTCAAGATCTTAGCAGTTTACATAAAGCACTAGATATTGGTTGTGCAGTTGGCAGATCTAGCTTTGAACTAGCGAAGTATTTTGATCGGGTAGATGCTGTAGATTTCTCCACAAAATTAATTCAAGTCGGCATCGTACTTGCCAAGGATGAAGCCCTTTCTTATTCTGTTCTAGATGAGGGCGAAATAATGCTTCATAAGCAAACCAGTTTAAAACAATTAAATTTGCAACATATAGCCCACAAGGTATCTTTTTGGCAAAATGATGCGTGTAATTTACACTCCAAATTTACTGGCTATGACTTTGTACTTGCAGCCAATTTAATTGATAGACTATACGCTCCAAAAAAATTTCTAGAAGAAATACATAACCGCCTTAACCCAGAAGGAATCTTACTTATTAGTTCCCCCTATACTTGGATTAATGAATATACTAATCGTGAGGAATGGTTAGGCGGGGTTTATAATGAGCAAGGCAGGGCTTGCTCTAGTTTGGATGGTTTAAAGAAAATTTTAGGGGTGCATTTTAAATTACTTAATGAGCCAATTAAAGTTCCTTTTGTAATTAGAGAAACTACTAATAAATTTCAACACAGTTTTGCAGAAGTAACTGTGTGGAAAAAAGTGCTGAATAGCTAGTCATTAAAATTCAGATTAGGGGGAAACAAACAATATGCGGGAAAATAGCATTCTAGGAGACTTTTGCTACGGATTGATGCGTAGTATGATCCCTTTGAGAAATCAACTGTTTTATTAAGGCTAAAAGTTGGGGATTGTAAGCAATAAAATCTTCAAAAACCATTCTTTCTATCTCGCATAAAAATACGTCATCTCGAGTAATAACATCCATATTACACCTTGTTTTATTTATAATACTACGTTCACCTATAATATTACTTGGACCCACTATGAAATACCATCTGAAAGCTTTTTCTTGTGGTTTAAGATTTTATATGGTGCATGCCAATATATAAATTCGTGATGCTATTGGGGAAGTTATGATACAATAACTGGAAAATTTGATTGAAGGTCTTGTATGTATTTTTTGGAAGTTATTAGTACTTTTTTACTCTTTTTGTTTATTGGTGCTTTTTTCTCACCGTTATTAGGTGGATGTTTTGGAGTGATGCTGGTTTTTACCTTATTAGTTGGATTTATTATCTTTTTTAGTCTAAATTTTGTGTGGTTTTTAGCTATTGGACTTATAATTTATGCTTTTGGGTTTTTAAATAAATATTTTCGCTACAATAAACTACCTGATGTTAACCAATATTTAGCGGCTCATCCACAATGTAAATTAGAGGTCGGGGTTGCGTGCCATAATTGTCATTCGTCACGGCTTAATAATCATGGGCTGTATAGTAATAGAGGTAAACTGCGATACTATACTTGTGCGCAGTGTGGGACAACGCTATTTAGATTTAAGGTTCTATAAATTATGCACGGTTTGATCAGACAATTAGTTTTAGATACTGAAACTACCGGCTTAAAAGCTGAAGACGGGCATCGTATAATTGAATTTGCAGCGTTGGAAATGATTAATCGGAAACTTACTGGCAAATATTTACATTTATATATCAATCCAGAACGCGCTATTGATGAGGGTGCAATGAAAGTTCATGGTATAACTGATGAACAAGTTGCAGATAAACCTAAATTTAGGGAAGTTATTCACCAAATTATTGAATTTATTCAAGATAGTGAATTAATTATCCATAATGCTAAGTTTGATATGGGATTTTTGAATTATCAGTTTAATTTAGAGGGTAAGCGTAATCTACAGATTAAGCCTGTAGATTCGTATATTAGAGGTGTAATAGATACTCTAACTATAGCACGGCAGAAGTATCCAGGTGGTAGAAATAACCTTGATGCTTTGTGTGATAGGTTTAAAATTGACCGTGCTAGCCGTGATTACCACGGTGCTTTAATTGATTGTCGTTTATTAAGCGATGTATATTTAGCATTAACTCGTGAGCAAATTAATTTATTAGAAACTGAGGGTGATAGTTCACAGTTAGATAAGAACCACTTTGTTAAGCTTGATACGTCCGGATTTAATTTAATTGTAGTGAGAGCAACTACTGAAGAAGAAGAATTGCACCTTAAGTATTTAGATGAGCTAAATAACATATCTAAAGGGCAAAGTGTGTGGTTTAATCAAGCTAATGTATAAAACTATCGTATTGATTTCATGTGCCGGTAATGGTTCACGGTTTGGCAGTGATATTCCTAAGCAATATACTAAAATTGGGGCAAAAACTGTATTGCTTCATACTTTAGAAGTATTTATTGGAATGTCGGAGATTAATCAGATTATTATAGTGGTAAACCCTAATGATCAATATATTAGTGATTATGCTGATATTTCCCCTAAAATTACTATTGCCAAAGTAGGTGGGGTAAGGCGTATTGATAGCGTACTAAATGGGTTAAAACAGCTAAAATGTTTGGATAATGATTGGATTTTAGTGCATGATGCGGTACGTTGCTGCATTACCCCATTTTTAGTTAGAAACTTAATTAATCAACTTATTAATGATCCAGTAGGAGGTATATTAGCTGTTCCGGTAACTGATACGGTGAAACTAGGGAATAATGGTAGAATAATTAATACTATAGAGCGTAACCAGGTTTATCTAGCGCAAACTCCGCAAATGTTTAGATATGGTGTATTATTAGCTGCCTTGACTAATCCAGGGTTAGATCACATTACGGATGATGCAAGTTGTGTTGAGCAATTGGGCAAAATAGTCCATTTGGTGGAAGGATCATATCAAAATATTAAAATTACCCACCCCCATGATATAAAATTAGCTAAATTATTTTTGGAGGTTTAATGTATTCCCGGATTGATTCTAAAGATAATAATCTAGTTAAGCAAATTGTACATTTAGCATCTAATAGGCATTATAGGGAAGAGTTGCATCTGGGAATAATTTATGGGCAGCATTTGCTTGAGGAAGCAATAAAATCTGGAGTGATCCATAAAGTTCTAATTGACGATAAATGCTATCCAAAATATCAAGATTTGTTGCATACATTACCCGAGAATATAGTTTATTTAACTACTCCGACAATTATTGATAAAATTAATTTACTAGAGAGTAAAACTGATATAGTTGGAGTGGTACAGTTTGCTAAATTACCATTTAATTCTCAATTATATGCTATGGATTGTGTGGTTCTAGAGAAAATTCAGAATCCGCTAAATTTAGGTAGTATAATGCGGGTAGCAAAGGCTGCGGGAGTTAATAATATAATAATCTCACCTGGTAGTGTAGATATATATAATCCCAAAGTACTACATGTAGCACAAGGGGCTATCTTTGATTTAAATTTATATGTGGATGTAGATATTATAGAATTTATTAGTGAATATAAGGGGATGGTATTGGCAACCATGCCCAAGGTAACAACTAGTTTATATACAATTAATTTAACTACTAAACCAGTGGCTTGGGTATTTGGTAATGAAGGTTCTGGTCTTAGCCGCACTGTTTTAGATAGAATAAAACAGCAAATTACTATACCTATGCAGAATAATACTGAATCATTGAATGTAGCTATGGCAGTTAGCGTGTGCTTATTTGAACAGCTGCGGCAGAGGCTTATGTAATGTTTCATTCATTAATCGAACTTATAATAATTATGCTGGCATTTTTGCCTTTACGAATTTTGCGTATAGTAGGTAGTTGTGTTGGGATTATAGCTATGAAGTTTTCCAAACGTGCAGCCAAACGCTTAAAAACTAATTTAGTAGCAACTGGTATATGTGATGAAAATAATGTTGATATGATGGCCCGAAAAACTGCCAGTGAATTTGGTAAAACATTAGTTGAAACTGTAGGTGTTGCTTGGCATCGTTCTAAAAAACACTGCGCATCCTTGATTGTGGATACAGTTAATTATGAAGGTATGGAGCAGGAAGTCCTAAGTGGTAAGCCCATAGTATTTTTAACTCCACACATGAGTAGTTTTGAGATTGCTCTAAAATTTACTGCGTATAAGATTAATCAACGAGTGTTTAATGTGCTATATAAACCATCAAAAAATAAATGGTTTAATCATATCATGCTCAAAGGTCGTACCGAGGATAATATTCGTCCTTTGCCAACTAATCGTTTAGGTGTATTTACTTTAGCTAAAGAATTAAAAGCTAATGGGGTAGTGGGTATTTTGCCTGATAGTATTGCCAGTAGCGGCGATGGGGTATGGGTGGATTTTTTCGGTAAAAAGGTTTTTGCACCTACACTGGCAGCTAAAATGGTGATGATGTCTAATGTGGTAACATTTGTTGTGGCAACTACTCGAATAAAGCATGGCTTTCGGGTTAATTATATTCCGTTTATTCCCTGCAGTGGTGATATTGGTGAGGTGGTGCAGCAAATTTATCAGGTAATTGAGCAGATTGTTTTAGAAGCACCACAACAATATTATTGGAGTTATGATCGGTTTCGGATACCTAAGCATGCTCATTTAATAGATAATGAGGGTAAATAATTACATGCAGAGTATTTTAACCGGTATTGGTTTATTTAGTGTACGTTTGATTAGTTTGCTGCCAATGTGGCTAATTGCTAAAATTGGGGCCAGTTTAGGAATATTGGGATATTATTTAGCTAGAAGTCGTCGTCTAGTTGGGCTTAGAAATCTGGAATTATGTTTTCCGCGGATGAGTGAAGATGAGAGGTGCAAAATAATTAAAGCACATTTTAAATATTTAGTAACTAGTGCTTTGGAGTATGGTTTAGTATTTTATGCAAAAAAGGAACAGATTAAAAAAATTGTAAAATTAAATAATTTTGAATATGTATTAGAGCATTATGGTAAAAAACCAGTAATATTATTATGTCCGCATTTTGTTGGCTTAGATTTAGGAGCTATACGTCTAACTCTTGAAATAGTGGGATTTAGTATTTATTCGCGGCAAAGAAATAGCATTATTACCGAAAAATTAAAGGAAGCACGCATTCGTTTTATTAAAGACGATGGTGGTGTGGTTTTTGCGCGTCAGGATGGACTACGCCCTATTTTAAAAAAACTTAAACAAGCACAACATGTATTTTACTATCTGCCAGACCAAGATTTTGGTGAGCGTGATTCGGTATATATACCTTTTTTTGCTCATCCAACTTGTGCTACAGTTAATGTATTGCCTAAATTGGTGCAATTATCTGGAGCAGTAGTAATACCAATGGTGGTATATCGTGTAGCTAATCATTATGAGGTAAGTTTTGAGCCAGCATGGAACAATTATCCTACAGGCAATATTGAAGCTGATGTAATTAGAATGAATCAGTTTATTGAGAATGCAGTGTTAAAAAATATTGCTCAGTATTTTTGGTTGCATAAAAGATTTAAGACTCAGCCGAATAGTAAGCGCGGATCATTATACTCTTAGTCTTTGCATCCTGGACTTTGTCGAACTTTATAAAAAGCTCCTTATGTACTTAATGTACACGTCGTAGCTTTTTATTTGCAGTTCTCCTTGTCCAGAATCCAAATACTGCGAGTATATGTTCATATTGGATTGGAATCCTGAACTTATTTTAGATACTCAAAGTATTATTTAGGGAAAGTAATGGTAAGTAATGTACATTCTTCGGCTATCGTTGATGATGGTGCTGAGATTGGGGAAAATACTAAAATATGGCATTTTACTCATGTTTCAGCTGGGGCTAAGATTGGCAGTAATTGCTCATTGGGGCAAAATGTTTTTATTGGTAATCAGGTGCAAATTGGGAATAATGTTAAAATTCAAAATAATGTATCAGTATATGATCAAATTATTTTGGAAGATAATGTATTTTGTGGTCCCTCTATGGTATTTACCAACGTCTACAATCCCCGTAGTCATATAGTGAGGAAGCATGAGTATCGGTGTACTCGGGTTAAACAAGGGACGACTATTGGTGCTAATGCAACTATTGTATGTGGTGTAACCTTGGGTGAATATGCTTTTATTGGAGCTGGGAGTGTAGTCAGAATGGACGTAAAACCATATGAAATAATTGTAGGGGTTCCAGGTCGCCATGCTGGATGGATGTGTAAATGTGGAATTAAGTTATATTTTGCGTTTGAATCGCAAATAGCTGTGTGCAAATGTTGTAACGAACAGTATAAATTAGATCATGATGGTTGTCATAAGCTATAGTAATATGTTGAGTAAAAGAGGTGGTCTATCAAATTTTATGATCAGGTATCAATGCCAATTATAGATGAGTTGCCGTGTCGGGTGAGGGATTTAATTAAACTAAGTAAAATTGATATGCTAGATACTAAACTAATTTTGCGTCATATATTAAATTTATCTGCAGCACAATTAATTATAGAGCATGAACGCAAACTGACAGTGGAAGAGTTATCTCGATTTAATGAATACTATGGGCTATGT
>JAGOUD010000005.1 GCA_018061465.1 Burkholderiales bacterium | reverse complement strand
CACCTAGTATTACCACATTAAATATTAATTGTTGAATAAAAGTCATTATTTCTCTCCTGTATTAATTTAATTCTTGTTGTTATATAAATGCGGTGGTGACCGCAGCACTATACTTTTTTGCTTGATCAAAAAAGCCCACTCGTGGGAGACAAAAAAATCAAGCCCTAACTAAAATTTTTAACGGCAGCTGTGCGCCAATTTAGCGACAACCTTTGTAACTCGCCTAACGGCTCAAACAACAAAGATTGCGCAACGCTAAATTTGGCTGCAGCTGCCTAAATTTTATAATGGGCAATGATAAATGTGTCCGTTAAAAAGAGCAGTTTTACTCACACCAGTTTTTTAATATTAATAAAAATAAGCCAAAAAATTAGTACTTTGTTATTGTGAAAGGTTATGCGCTGGTTATAAAGTTAGTTGTCCGCTAAACACCTCAACTGCGCTCCCTGTCATTATCATTTCTCCTTTTTTATTCATCTGCAATTGTAGGGTGCCTCCTGGCATTTTAATTGTTACTCTATGGTTTATGAATTTGTAAGCCATTGCATAACCCGCAGTTGCAGTGGCGCCAGTACCGCAAGCATCAGTAAATCCACAGCCGCGTTCAAAAGTATGGAGGCTAATATTATTACGATTGATCATAACATAAAAATTTACATTTACCCCAAGAGGAAATAACCCGCAATTTTGAATTGATAATGCGGTAGCTGTTAAATTTTTAGTATCTTCTAATGAACTAATATCTGGTAACTGAAGTATGACATGCGGGTTACCCACGGAGGCTATACTAAATTTAATTGCCCCGTTAGGGCTAGGCAAGTGATAAATATTATCCGGGTTTTGGTGATGTATAAATGGTAGCGATTGGGGATCAAATTGTGGAACACCCATATTTATGCTAATGCTATTATCTAAATTTTTATAACCTGTAATTATGTGGTTATCAATGGCTAAGGTAATAGATTGTTGTTTAAGATGATGATACCTATAAAGATAATAAACTACACAGCGGGCACCATTCCCACAATGGTTAGCACTACTTCCATCAGCATTAAAAATACGATAGTTAAAATTAGCATGGGGATTATTACTGTGTTCAATAAATAAAATTTGATCACAGCCAATTCCTGTTTTTCGATTAGCTAAAAAGGGTAAGTTTGCAATGACGGTATTAATTGTGATGCTAGGATTTACAGCATGGGTATTTTGCGTAAAGTCAAAGACGACAAAATCATTGCCAAGCCCGTGCATTTTAGTAAAAGTTATCGTTATACTCATTGATAATCTCTAGCCATCTGCAAAAATAGTATATGCTTGCATAATTATACTATAGCTAATCTTAAATAAATTTAGTTTAATTAGTAATGCTTAGTAAGGAGTAATGGCGTAATTAAAACTGTTATTTTTTATCGATCCATCTACTATTGCCCATCATAAAATTTAATTTTATTTAAGGCTTGATTTTTTTGTCTCCCACAAGTGGGCTTTTTTGATCAAGCAAAAAAAGTATAGTGCTGCGGTTACCACCGTATTTATATAACAACAAACATTATAATCGCACTTTTAACCGTACCCAATAAATAGGGTTAAATCTGGGAAAGGCTGTAAATTATGGTAAAATTATGGGTAATAGCACTAATTGAGTCATGCAAAAATAATTAAAAAAATTAGCATATGTTAGCTGCAGATTTGCGAGTGCTTTAAATATGAAGGATAAATACAAAATATGATTACCCATAAATTAGTTCGGTTTGACTGGGCAATGAAAGAATTATTGCGCAATAAAGTAAATTTTGATATATTGGAAGGGTTTTTATCGGAATTACTGCAGGAGCCAATTAAAATAAAAAACTTATTAGAGAGTGAATCGAATAAGAAGGATGTAGACGATAAATTTAACCGTGTTGATCTATTAGTTAGTACCAGCACTAATGAGACGATAATAATTGAAGTCCAAACGGCAAGTGAATGGGATTTTTATCATCGGATATTATTTGGCACCTCAAAAGTGGTAACTGAATATCTTAAGGAAGGTGATCCCTATAGAATGATCCCTCGGGTAATATCGGTGAGCATCTTATTTTTTGATTTAGGTATGGGCAGCGATTATGTATATAAAGGCACCACAGAATTTTTTGGAGTGCATACGCATGAAGTTTTGGGTTTGACCGATAAAAGCATGGATTTATACATAAAAGAATTAGATAAGAATTATAGTTCACCTTCGGATATCTTTCCGACGTATTATTTAATCCAGTTAAATAAATTTAAGAATGTAATAAAAGATAAATTTGACCAGTGGGTATATTTATTGAAAAATGAAGCGGTGCAAGAAGATTTTGATGCGCAGGGTATAAGAAGCGCTAATGATAAGCTAAATGTACTCAGATTATCGCCAAAAGAAAAACAGGCATATGACAAGCACTGGCAGCATGTAAGTTTTGAGGCGAGCTTAGCGGAGACGCATCAGGTAGAATTAAGGCAGGCAAAGCGTGAAGGTCGTGAGGAAGGTCGCGAGGAAGGCGGGGAGCAGAAAGCTATAGAAATTGCCAGGAAAATGTTAGCTAAAGAAAATGATATATCTGAGATTGCTGATTTAACAGGTTTAACTTTTGGGCAAATTGAGAAGCTGCAGAGAGAAGCAAAAATTAGCGATTGACTAGATGATAAAATGCATGCTGCAGCTACTCCTTAACTGTATCCTCATGGGTTTTTAATTCGTTTAGCTCAATTGTGATATCTTTTTGATTTTTTTTCAATCGTTGGGTAAAATTTAAGGACATTATAGTTGCAATAAAAGTGCAGATCATAGTCATGCCGACTAATACTGTATACATATGTTCATTAATAATTCCAACGGTTAAGCCAATGTTTAATAATACAATTTCTATTATGCCCCGCATATTAAGCAATGATCCTAAGAATAGCGAATTTGAAGTATTTAAACCTATAATCTTACCGGTGATAAATGATCCGCTTGATTTACCTAAAAAAGCAATTAAGGTGAAAATTAGTACTAAAAACATAGTAGTAAAATCTAGCGATATATGGATGTTTGCAATAATACCAGTTTGTACAAAATAAATAGGTAATAAAGTTACGTTTACCATATTAATTAAATATTTACGCACCTTATCAATTAAGGGATGCGATTTAGGGAGAATTAGACCAAATAAGAATCCCCCAAATATGGGGTATAGATTAACTGCATCTGAAAGGGCAGATGATATACAACAACCAATTATCATAAACGCAATCATCCCTGTTTCTGTTTTAATGTGTTGTATAATAAAATTGAGCAATTTAGGAGCAATATAAACAATAAATAGTAAATAAAATATGATATAAAATGGTTTGAATGAATTAATTATATCGTCTTTTTGTCCCGTAACTAATACTAGACCAAGCACTATCCAAAAGAAAATTTCGTTGACAAAACCACATAAAAGAGCAATGCGGCCCACTTTTGAATCAGTCAAATTAGCGTTATTAAGAAACATTGATACTAATGGAAAAGCTGTCATAGATACTGCAAGTCCTACAAATATTTCAAACATAAACTCAAAGTGGGCATTGGTTATATTGTTTCCATTGAATGAAATTTTAGATGCGGCAGTATAAAGGTTAGTAATACTGGTATATGGTATATAATTGTGTTTGATTAAATATCCAGTATAAATAAAACCTAGGATAAAGGGGATTAAACTGTTTAAAAATAGGATTGGTATATGTAAGTTGTGTCTAAAAAGGTTTTTATAATTTAATTGGTTACCCACCAGCATCATAAATAAAACTATACCTAATTGCCCCAGTCCATTACAGGTGTTGATGTTAAAATATTGTTTGGGTATATTCAAATAATTAATAATAATTCCAGCGATAAGCCCACCTAATACTATTGGACGATTAAACTTTGTCATAAATTTATAGATTAGATTGGTGGTTAATAACACTATGGATAAGGTTAGAAATAATGTATCAGTAGTATCAAGTTGGTTTATTAGCATATCATTTATACTTTCATTATTATTGTTTGCCCTGGTGGTACACCCACTAATTTACCATATCATAACTGGGTATGTTACAATTTGCACTATTAATTTCTTTATACTCAAAATTTACTATGAGTGATTTAGCCATATTATTAATGGGACCAACCGCTACTGGCAAAACCCAGCTGGCGCTGCAATTATCTACATTCTATCCGATTGAAATAATCAGTGTCGATTCAGCGCTTATTTATAAAGATATGAATATTGGTACCGCTAAACCGACAGTGCAAGAATTAGAGCAGGTACCGCACCACTTAATTAATATTATATCTCCTCTTGAATCATACTCGGTAGCTAATTTTATTACCCAAAGCAGTGCATTGATTAAAGCAATTAGTAAACGGGGTAAATTACCAGTGTTAGTTGGGGGTACCATGATGTATTATAATGCGTTATTAAACGGTATCTCAAAATTGCCAGAGGCTGATGATAATATTCGGCAACAATTACATGCCCGTGGGTTAGAGTTGGGGTGGGAAGATTTATATGATGAGTTAAAGAGCATCGATAATATAGCCGCCCTAAAAATAATGCCTAATGATCAGCAGCGTATTATTCGGGCACTAGAGGTATTTTATTTAACTGGAAGACCGATTAGTCAGTTACAGCAGGAAAATAAAACTATCCCCACGACAGATGTCAATTTTTTAAAATTGGCAATTCTGCCAAGTACCCGAGAGATATTGCACCAGAGAATTAATCAGCGGTTTATTAATATGTTAAATAATGGCTTTATTGAAGAGGTTAAGTATTTACAACAAAAATATCCGCAATTAACTATTGCACATAGTGCCATGCGGTGTGTCGGTTATTATCAGGTATGGAAATATTTATCTGGTGAGTTAAGTTATGCACAATTAATTGATGCCGGTATGGCAGCTACTCGTCAATTGGCAAAACGTCAAATAACTTGGCTTAAAAATATGGCGGTGATTAATTTGGATGATAAGCAAAATTTAGATTTAGATAGTATGTTTATTCAATTGCTAAAGCTTATAAAATTGCTAAGATTTGTAAATTGAGAGTCAACCATATTAATTTTTTATGAATTATTTAGCTAATTGTTAGGCAAGTAACAGCTATTTAAGTATAGCATCTTTATGTGGCAAATTAAAACTACCATGGGGTTACATAACCCCATGGTAGTAATAAAACGCTTTTTTAAAATGATAACTCCTCACTTTAGGTTTGAATTGAGTTGGGGAGCAGGTTAACACACTACAGTATAATGCTTATCTTATAATAACTGAGCTATCACCAGGGATATAAGCAGCTATCATATGCGGATAAAAATTGTCACTACGCGGATCATATACAGAAGGGTTTAGCCCATAGGCAGATATATTGTTGCTCTTATTATGTGAGGTTGGGTTAAGACCATTAGTTGTGTTGTGGTGACCATAAAATATACTCATGCCTTGCATATTGTGGGGTAATTGTGTAGTAATTTTCTCAATTTGATTATGAGTTAGAGTTTGATTAACTCCGGCTTCGAAATAAGGTGTTCCAGTCTTATTGCGTTCCCTATCGGCCAACCTATCTTTTTCAGCATTTAGTTCCGTTGTAATATGCACCAGCGCATCACCCTTTTGTATGTTTTCCATATTGACAGTTGTATGTGCAAATCCTACTAGAGGAGCTTCTTTAATAATTAATTTGGGGTATGTCCCATCCGCATTAATACTTGCCATTATACCTTGATGATTAAATAAGAGGTTGTTTGTTACCTCGTGAGCTGCCATGATAGTATTTTGTTTTGCAACATTATATATAAATGGCAGATTTTCTTGCACCTCAGGTGGCTGATAAACATCGCTATAAGTAATGGATTGCGAAATAACCCTTGCTAAATTGGGGTTGGTTTTTACCTCTTCATTTAACCAGGCATTGAAGGCTTTAGTATTAGTTAGAGTATCAAGCGGTATTGCTACTGACGATAGTTCTGCAGTATCATCATTATTAGTTGATATATAGTATAGCTTAGGGTCAGGCTTGCTATCTTGCCTTGCAAGTTGGTGTCCCTCGAGATCGTTAAGTGTTGTAATCTTTGTTTCCGGATTCAGGTGTGGAATATCATACACTAAAGATAACTCTTCTTCAGTATGGCGAAAATCCTTATTACCTCGCATAAGCTGTATTGTTCCCCCTTTTACTTGTGGGTCCGTATTAATTAAGCCAAGTTGTGCTAACTTTTGATCAAATTTTGCTGTACAATTAGCGTTACCTAACCTCTCAAAGTATCTGTCTCCCAGAAATATCACTGCTGGACAATGGTTATGAAAAGGGTTAAGCTTAATACCGTCTATAATGACATTTAATAGTTTTTCATAAATTGGAGTATTTTTAAGAGTAGCATAGCGAGCATTAACTTCTATTTTAATAGAGTGAATCAAACTTTTTCTTTGAGCTGTTATTTTTCTGTATTCTGCTGTAGCTCTACATTTCTCAAGGTTGGAGTTCTTGTTGCGTCGGTCAGGACTTTGCACATTTTCTATATCATCCAGGTGTCTACTCTTATTTTCCATCTCAGAAATGGCGGATTGAATCACTGATAATTGTTGATTTAATTCGTGTATTTTTTTACTTGGGATATTCGCAATAGCTTCTAATTTAAGGCATTGAATAACAGCGTCAACTGCTTCTGGAGTTAATGTAATTTGTCCAGAAGACAATAAAGTAACGGTATCGCAGGCTATACTACCATTACTATCCCCAGATATGACAATTCCAGTACTGTTTTCTAGGGGTTGTGGCAGTTGTATCTTTACTGTAGAGGTATTATCAATAATTTGAGAGGTGGATGGCGCTGGGTTCTGAGGAGTAACTGGTTCAAATAAATCAGTATACATTTGTCCTAGAATTATACGGCTTCGCTCATCTAAATAATTCTGCCTACGGTTTAATCCGATTGTTAAATCGTCTGTTACCACTTTTTTTATTGTATTTAATTGCTGCTTGGCACATAATATTGAACTAGTTACAGAAAATTTAAGTACATTCTGTTCATTTACGGACACATTACGAATATTTTCTTTCAAACCTGACTCATCCTGCAACGTTTTATACAGCTTCATATTAACATTAGTGCGGACGAGCTGATGTGCTTTTGGGGCATCTGGATGTGTCATAAAAAATTTAAATGTTGCGAGTATATTTGCTTGAGTTATATTTTTAGTTTCATTTGTTGACAAGAATTTCAGTAAAGCATTTGTGAGCTGCAGTTGTACCTTTTGTAAATCATTATTCGTGCTACTTGTTGCTGCATCATGAAATAATGCTTCCGTAACGGAAGTAGTGCTGGGATCATTATTCGTGCTACTTGTTGGTGCACCATGAAATAATGTTTCTGTAACGGAAGTAGTGGTAGAAGCATTATTTGTGCTACTTGTTGGTGCATCATGAAATAATTTTTCTGTAACGGAGGTAGTGGGGGTATAATATGTATTTGATGTCATTAATGTTTTGCGCGGTGATGGTCGTAATGTATTCATGAAAAATTCCCTTATAAAATTTAGCTCTCTAAAATAGAGGATGGATTATAGCAATCATAGCAAGGGGATATATGCTTTTTTAAGGTGGTTATCCTATTCACACCAGGGCTGTTTACACGGCTGTTTTATATGATGTAACTAGAAATCTTAAACTGGGACAACATACGGATTTTTATAATTAAAGGGATATTTAACCTATATATTGTGTTATAATACCTATCTGCGTACTAGATGTAGTGTTGCAGTTAGTTAGGGCGCAATGATTATTGTTTATCCGGTGTGTGCGTATATTTCAGAAATAATTAATTAATAATGGTATTTAACTTATTCAAATCTAAAAAAAACTTTACTCAAGCTCCAGTGGTGGTAGATGATTTAGCAGCTGCACAGCAAGAGTCTAGTTCAAATATTGCGGTGGTTGAGAGTGAAGAGAGCTCTTCTAAAATATCATGGTCGGAGAGACTAAAACAGCGTTTAACCAAAACTCGTGATGGGTTTACTAAAAAATTGCTTGGTGTATTTGGTGGAGGGAAGATTGATGAGCAGGTTTATGAAGAACTTGAAGCTATTTTATTAGCCTCTGATATTGGAATTAATGCCACTCATGATTTACTGGAAGAAGTACGTAAAAGTGTTAGTTTAAAGGGATTAAAGGATAGTGTTGAATTAAAAGCTGTGCTTAAAGAAAGTATTAACAACTTATTAAAGCCCTTAGAACAACCACTAAATGTAGATAACCATCGCCCCTGTGTAATTATGTTGGTAGGGGTTAATGGAGCGGGCAAAACTACCTCAATAGGTAAATTAGCTAAATATTTTCAATTGCAGGGTAAAAGTGTTATATTAGCTGCAGGGGATACCTTTCGGGCGGCAGCACGGGAACAACTTATTGAATGGGGACGGCGTAATAATGTGACTGTAGTATCACAGTCTGGTGGCGATTCAGCTGCAGTATGTTTTGATGCTATACAATCGGCAATTACTAAAAAAATTGATATAGTGTTAGCTGATACTGCCGGTAGATTACCAACCCAATTAAATTTGATGGAAGAAATAAAGAAGGTAAAACGGGTTATTGCTAAAGCTTTGGATGGTGCTCCACATGAAATATTACTGGTTTTAGATTCAAATATTGGGCAAAATGCGCTTAATCAGGTTAGGGTATTTGATGACGCGTTGAATTTAAGCGGATTAGTATTGACGAAACTCGATGGTACTGCTAAAGGTGGGGTTATTTGTGCAATTGCTAAAGAGCGTCCTATTCCGCTGCGCTTTATTGGTATTGGCGAGGCAATTGATGATTTACGCCCGTTTAAGGCACATGAGTATGTTAATGCACTATTTGATTAATAAACATTTTTAAAAGGAAACATAGATGGCCGAACTAAATTTTGCAGATACTGATACATTACTAACTGAAGAGATTATCTCAAGAGTTAATGTTAGCGATAAACGTATTATCAATGGTAAAACTGATGTAAATCAATTAGTGCCATTTAAATATAAATGGGCATGGGAGAAATATTTAGCTACTTGTGCTAATCATTGGATGCCCCAAGAAATAAACATGCAACGAGATATTGAGTTATGGAAAAATCCTAATGGTTTAACTGCGGATGAGCGTTTAATTGTAAAACGCAATTTAGGTTTTTTTGTGACCGCCGATAGCTTGGCGGCAAATAATATTGTTTTAGGGACCTATCGGCAGATTACCGCTCCTGAATGTCGGCAGTTTTTGTTACGTCAGGCATTTGAGGAAGCAATTCATACTCATGCCTATCAGTATATTGTAGAGAGCTTAGGGCTTGATGAAGGTGAAGTATTTAATGCTTATCATGAAATACCATCAATTAGAGCCAAGGACGAATTTTTAATTCCATTTATTAATACATTGACTGACCCACGCTTTACGACCGGCACTCAAGAGGCTGATCAAAGTCTGTTAAAGTCATTAATTGTATTTGCGTGCATTATGGAAGGGATGTTTTTCTATGTAGGGTTTGTGCAGATTTTAGCTTTGGGGCGGCAAAATAAAATGACGGGCAGCGCTGAACAATATCAATATATTCTGCGTGATGAATCAATGCATTGTAATTTTGGAATTGACTTGATTAATACAATTAAATTAGAAAATCCACAGTTATGGACTGAAGATTTTAAAGCGGAGATTATTGAATTATTTCGTCGTGGAGTTGAATTAGAATATTCTTATGCTGAAGATACTATGCCTCGTGGAGTGTTGGGCTTAAATGCAAGTATGTTTAAAGAATATTTACGCTTTATTTGTAATCGGCGTATGCAGCAAATTGGCGTGCCTGAATTATTTCCAGGGGTAAATAATCCCTTCCCGTGGATGAGCGAAATGATTGATCTTAAAAAAGAGAAAAATTTCTTTGAAACGCGGGTAACAGAATATCAAAGTGGAGGGGCTCTTGCCTGGGACTAATCCGCACCCAAAAATAGAAGATGTGTATACACATCTGACTAAAACCATTCCCAATTATCGCATGCGGGATAACCAATTACAGATGGTGAAGCAAATTGATCAATGCTTCACCAATGCTAATTGTAATTTGGACGATGGAAGTAATATCTGTGTTATTGAAGCCCCAACTGGTACTGGCAAAAGTCTCGCCTATCTTTTAGCCGGAGTAGTTAATGCGCAGAAATTGGGGAAGAAATTAGTTGTTGCAACGGCAACTAAAACTCTGCAAAACCAACTTATAGAAAAAGATATTCCCTATTTAATTAAGTATAGCGGGATAAATTTTACTTATGCTATGGCTAAAGGGCGTAGTAATTATTTATGTCCTTATCAGCTAGAAATAGCTCAACAAAACCTGGTTAGTGATATGCTCAAGGATGTTACTCAAGAGCGCGAAATTCTTAAACAACTATATATTCATTTTAATAAAAAAACCTGGAATGGTGACTTGGATAGTGCCCCATTGCCGCTTGATCGGGAATTAAAGACGCAAATCACTACGGATAAAGAGCGTTGTTTAGCCTATTCCTGCCCGTATAATCAGAAAGATCAGTGTAACTGCCCCTTTTATTTAAATAAAGAACAATTAAAAGTTAGTGAAGTTATTATTACTAATCATAGTTTATTGTTGGCCGATTTAAATGTAAAAAGTGGGGGAGTGGTTCTACAAACTAAGCCAGAAGATTATTTGTTATGTATTGATGAAGGACATAACTTTGCGGATAATGCTTTAAATAGTTTTAGTAAAAAATTTGAATTAAAGCATGTAATTAGCAACTGGCATCATTTACCTAAATTAGTTTATGATTTGCAAAATCATCATTATTTAACTGATGTTATTGGTGGCGCTGATGAGGCAGCTTTGGAACATACAGCTGAATTAATCACTATATTAGATGAAATTTTGCAATTATTACGTCAGAATATTCATTTATTTATTGATAATCAGCTTATTTTGAACGATTATTTAAACCTTAAATTAGGCACAGCCTTTCATGAACGGTTTGTTAATGCAGCCTATGTTGCGGGTGAATTAAGCGTTAATCTAAATAAAATCAGCGATATATTAAAGGAATTAGTAAAGTCCACACCAGATTCTATTTTAGAAATTAATTTAAATAAATTAAGCTTTTATGTGGCAATGGTTGAGGATATTTTAATTACCAGTCAGTATATTATCAATCAGGATGATTCTCGCTATAATGCTAATGCAAAATGGATAGATTTTAAAGTAAAAAGCGGGGATGAGGATTTTGAAATTAATGCAGGTCTTACTCATGTAGGCAATATTTTGCTCAATAAATTATGGTCGCAAACTCATGCCAGTGTAATTACTTCAGCAACGCTTGCGGTAGGTAAGGATTTCCGCTATTATCTCCATAAATTAGGTTTAAATATTTTGCCTAAAGTAGTAACTTGTAAGCTGCCAACTAACTTTGAATACCATAAACAAGCCCAAATTGTAGTGCCGCGCTTTAAGCATGCTCCAGATTTTACCTCGCGCGAGCAATTTATTGGTGAATTAGCTCAATATCTGACCAAGACATTAGATTATACGGAAGGATTTGGCACTTTAGTGTTATTTTTTAACCGCAGCCAGTTGCAAGATGCATATGATAGGCTTCCAGAGAAAATTCAGCGTAACATCTTATTACAAACTAAATTTATTGGCAGCCAACGGTTATTAAATGAGCATTACACCCGCATAAATAATCGCCAAGCCAGCATTATTTTTGGGCTGAACTCATTTGCCGAAGGAGTGGATTTACCTGCTTTATACTGTATGCATGTAATAATAACCAAATTACCCTTTGAAACCCATAATACACCCCATAATATGGTGCAGGAATATTGGGTTAAATATGAAAAGGGCAGTTACTTTATGGAAATTTCGTTGCCTGAGACCTCTATCCGTTTAATTCAAGCCGCGGGGCGCTTAATTAGAAGCGAAACCGATTATGGACAATTAAGTATCTGCGATAATCGGTTAGTCAGTAAGCAGTATGGCCCTATTTTATTAGATGCATTACCCAATTTTGCCCGTAAATACAATAGTGAATTTCTTAGTGAAGCATTAAAAACTTGCCTCCCAATTTGCATTTCTCAGACTGCGGTTATTTAGCTTTTTAGATAACTGCTAATGGCAATAACCTCAGCAAATAACCCTGAAGCAGTAACTTCTGCTCCGGCGCCTGGTCCCTGGATTACTAATGGGCGTTCTTTATAGCGTTCAGTAGTAAATGAAATAATATTATCGCCGCCTGAGAGAGCGTAAAATGGATGACTGCTATCTACCATAGTCAAGCCAATGGAAGCTACTCCATTTTCATATTTAGCAATAAAGCGTAATACTTTACCCTCAAGCGCTGCTTGTTGTTTCTGCGCTTCAAAAATATCATCATGCTTTTCTAATTCGCTAAAGAACTCAGTAATATTTTTGGCTTCGATACAGCTTTGCGGCAAAATGCTTTGTCGAGTCACCTCTGATAGTTCAAGCTGTGATTCTGCTTCTCTGGCTAAAATTAAAATTTTGCGGGCAACGTCGGTGCCATTTAAATCATCCCGCGGATCAGGCTCAGTATAACCTAGCTCTTTAGCTTTTCGTACCACTTCACTAAAACGGCTGCTACCGGTAAAATTATTAAAAATGTAAGATAATGTACCGGATAAAACGCCTTCAATTTTAAGAATTGTATCGCCGCTTAATTTTAAATTTTGTAAGGTATTAATAACTGGTAGGCCAGCTCCCACATTAGTTTCATACATAAATTTACCACCATGGTTACGCACAATATGTTTAAGCTTTAAATAATCTTCATATATTCCAGAATTAGCTATTTTGTTTGGTGTAACAATCGAAATATTAGCTTCTAATATTGATGAATAATGATTAACTACATCTCTATTACATGTACAATCAATAAATACTGTATTGGGCAGATTTAATTTTTTCATTTTGGCAATTAATTTAGCCAAACTAATGCTGTACTCACTATTAGTTAGTGCTTCACGCCAAGTACATAAATCAATTTCCGGTTCACTAAATAACATTTTCTTACTATTTGCTAAACTCACTATATTAATTTTTAAATTTTTCTCTTTTAATAAGTATTGCGAAGTTTGTTGTATTTGTTTTAATAAGGTGCCCCCAATTAAGCCAGTGCCAACCATGAACACATTTATATAGTGCAAGTCTTCATCGAAAAATGCTTCATGTATTACATTGAGCGCTTTTTGTAATTCTTTAGTTTCAATTACGGCTGAAATATTTAGTTCAGATGCTCCTTGAGCAATTGATATGATATTAATACCGTTTTTCCCCAGTGCTGAGAAAAATTTTCCGGCTAATCCTGAATGCCTCCGCATTCCTTCACCAATAATTGATATTACTGAAAAATTATTTTTAGCACTTACTTTATCTACTTTAGCCAATCTGATTTCATGTTCAAATTCTTGATTTACAGCATTAGCGGCATCTATTCCGTTTTCTGAAGCCACTACTACACAAATTGAATATTCAGATGAACCTTGAGTAGCTAAAATAACGTTTATATTTTTTTGGGCTATGGCATTAAACATGCGTCCCAAAAACCCGGGTAATCCAACCATGCTTTGCCCTTGGATTGTCAATACAGCAACTGAATTAATTGAAGAAATACCTTTAATTAAATGCCCGTTGGCAATTGAATGTTCGCTCACCAAAGTACCCATATGTGTTGGATTAAAAGTATTTTTAACCCATAACGGAATAAGCTTGCTAAATGCCGGGTAAAGAGTGGGCGAGTAAATAATTTTTGCCCCAAAATGAGATAACTCAATTGCTTCTAAATAACTAATATTGGATACGGTAAAGGCTTTTTTTACAAGCTTTGGATCGGCGGTCATCACCCCATTTACATCAGTCCATATTTCTATTGCATTGGCATTAATTCCAGCGCCTATTATTGAAGCAGTATAATCCGAGCCGCCACGTCCCAGCGTTGTTGTTTTATTATCTATAGTGGAGGCAATAAACCCAGTAATAATTGGTATATAGTCAAGATGCTTATAAAATTGGTGCAGTGCTTTATTGGTTGCCTCAAAATCTACTTGTGCATTCCCAAAATTATTATTAGTTTTAATCAATTGCCGTGAATCGCTAAATTTGGCGTTAATATTATATTGTTGCAGATATTTAGCAATTACCTTGCAGGATAATAATTCACCAAACCCAGCAATTAAATCCTGAGTGCGTGGTGATAATTCGCCTAATAAAAATACTCCAGTCAAAATATGTTCTAATTCTTTAATTAGCTCCTTAATTTCTCCAATTATTTCTTGAGTATTATTACTTATTATTAAGGAAATTATTTCAAGATGTTTTTCTTCGATGTCTGTAATTAATTGTTTATGTTTAGAATCTGCAACGGCGGCTAATCTACCAGCTTCAATTAAACTATTGGTAACTCCTGCCATAGCAGAACATACGACAACAATTTTTTCATCATTAATTAAATTTTTCTGAATAATGTTTAATACCTGATTAAGTGCTTCTACTGAACCAACTGAGGTACCGCCAAATTTTAACACTTTCATTTTTTACTTTTTTCCCTTAATTCATACACCATGTTTTAGACTGGCGCTAATAAATTCATCTAAATTGCCATCCATGACTGATTTTATACTGCCTATTTCAACACCTGTGCGTAAATCTTTAATTCTGGATTGGTCGAAAACATATGAGCGAATTTGATGCCCCCAACCAATATCTGTTTTAGTTTCTTCAAGCTTTTGTTTTTCGCTTTCTTTTTTTCGTAATTCAAGTTCGTATAACTTAGCTTTTAACATTTTCATAGCTTCATCGCGGTTTCTGTGCTGCGAACGATCACTTTGACATTGCACTACTGTATTAGTAGGTAAATGAGTAAGTCTAACCGCTGAATCTGTTTTATTAATATGTTGGCCGCCAGCGCCTGAAGCACGATAAGTGTCGATTCTTAATTCCGCTGGATTAATCTCAATCTCGATGTCATCGTTAACTTCAGGATAGACAAATACACTGGCAAATGAAGTGTGCCGCTTATTATTTGCATCAAAAGGGGAGTTTCTGACTAAACGGTGTACTCCAGTCTCAGTACGTAAGTAGCCAAAAGCATAACTGCCTAGAACTTTAATTGTAGCGTTTTTAATTCCGGCTACCTCTCCGGCTTGTTCTTCTAATACTTCAACTTTAAACCCTTTTTTATCACAATAACGGAGGTACATACGTAATAACATTTGTGCCCAATCTTGTGCTTCTGTACCCCCGCTTCCTGCTTGTATATCAATAAAACAGTTATTGGGATCCATTGGGTGGGTGAACATGCGGTTAAATTCTAATGTAGATAACTCCTGTTCTAAAGCAGCTAAATCAGCTGCTATTGCTACAATAGTAGTATCATCTTCTTCTAACCTAGCTAATTGAAATAATTCTTGACTATCATTTAATAAGCTATCGAGTTCATCAATTTTATGTACAATTATCTCTAACTGTTTTTTTTGACGGTTTAATTCTTGTACAACTGTTTGATTAGCCCAAATTTCAGGATTAGCCAGTTCTGCATTAATAAGTTCAAGCTTAGATTTCTTTGCCGTATAATCAAAGATACCCCCGTAGCTCATGTAGACGACTTAACAAATCTTTAATTTGTTCTTCTATGCTATTTAATTGTTCAATTTCTAACATAATAAATGTCCTACTGCTTCACGTTCTTCTACTAATTCATTATAACTTGCCATCATGCGGCTGCGGCTTATATCATTGATCTCTAGCCCTTGTACAATCTGATATTTTCCATTACTGCAAGTTACCGGAAAACCATAGATGATCCCAGCTGGAATACCATAACTACCATCGCTTTGAACCCCCATAGTTACCCAATCATCATTATCAGTGCCAAGTACCCAATTGCGAATATGATTTATTGCAGCATTAGCTGCTGAAGCTGCTGAAGATAAACCGCGTGCGTCAATAATTGCAGCTCCACGTTTTTGTACTGTTGGAATAAAATAACTATCTAGCCACTGTTGTTCAACTAAAGTTGATACTTTATTACCATTAGCAGTAGCATAGGATATATCGGGGTATTGAGTTGATGAATGGTTGCCCCAAACAATTATTTTTTTTATTTCACTTACGTGATGATTAGTTTTTTGAGCAATTTGGCTAATTGCACGATTATGGTCTAATCGCATCATTGCCGTAAAATTTTTTGGATCTAAGCCGCTGGCATTTTTCATGGCAATTAAAGCATTGGTATTAGCAGGGTTACCAACGACTAAGACTTTTACATCTTTTTTAGCTACTTGAGCCAGAGCACGTCCTTGGGTGGTGAAAATTGCTCCATTAGCTTCAAGCAACTCTTTTCTTTCCATACCTTTAGTACGCGGACGAGCACCAACTAATATTGCTATATCGGCATCTTTAAATGCCAGGTAAGGATCATGATTGGCACTAATTCCATGTAGAAGAGGAAAAGCGCAATCATCAAGTTCCATAATTACTCCATTAAGCGCCATCATTGAGGGTTCAATATCAAGCAATTGTAAAATTACTGGTTGATCTATACCCAACATATCGCCACTTGCTATGCGAAATAATAAACTATAACTAATTTGCCCAGCAGCACCGGTAATTGCAATTTTAATTGGTGACTTCATAAACTTTAACTCCTCTATAAATTTTGTAGTCCCCGTTATTCTAACAAAAATTAAGCTTGTTTTGTGGAATATATAATTTGTTATCGCGTATGGTGAGCAAATGTGAGAAAATCATTGCTTGGAGAAAATAATGGTTTAACCAAATAATTAATAAATATTAGGTTTCGAAAAGAATTATGTATTATGCGTTTTAGAAAAATTGCGTGGCTATTGTGTGTGATTTGTTCATTTCTGACTAGCTTTGCAGCCGCCGATGAAAATGATGATGACACAGCACAAACTAAAGAGGTTGCAGTAGGACAAGATTCGCAAGATATGATTGGCAGTATGTTGCTGCAATCGGTGAGCCTAATTGGCATTCCTTATAAATGGGGTGGTAATACTCCGCAGCAAGGAATGGATTGCAGTGGGTTTATTCGTTATGTATTTAAAAAGTCATTAGGGATTAACTTACCTAGAACTGCTGGAGAAATGGCAAAGGTAGGTAAGCGGGTAAGTATTGATGAACTAGAACCTGGAGACTTAATATTTTTTAATACCAAACGTGGATATAATACCCATATGGGTATGTATATAGGGAATAATAAATTTATTCAAGCTCCGCATACCGGAGCTGATATTCAGGTAACAGAATTAAATAGTTCTTGGCGTTCTAAGATTAATGGCGCTAAACGGATAGTACAGGAAGATGAAGATGGTAATGGTAAAACTGTAGTTCAGAGTTATCAAGAAATTAATGATGAAGCACTGCCTGTACGTTATGGTTATACTAAACGCAGTGTACGGAAAAAATCGAATAAATCAAACAGCATGAATACTCGTAGTAAACGTTCAACAAATAAACCTAAACATACCACTCTACGGTCTAAAAATAATGCTACTAGTTATACTAAAAAGAAACATTGATGAATAGAAGCATGTGGTATGGTCCGAATGGAGAAATGGTTGCTTGTGCGGAAAAAATGAAAGTCATGCAGCAAAATATAGACGAATTACGTCAAGTTGCTCAGGATGCATTTGAAGATGGGGTATTAATGGGTATTGATCAGGAGCAGCTGCGGCGATGTTTTGCACAATTGATGTTGAATTTGCATATGGATAAATAAAAGAAATGTTTAATTTTTTTGAAATTACGATTGGGTTAAGGTATTTGCGGGCTAAACAAAAGAGCAGCTTTATCTCTTTTATTTCTTTAGTTTCAATTCTTGGAATAGCTTTAGGGGTTGCGGCATTAATTACCGTGTTATCAGTTATGAATGGGTTTCAGCGTGAAATTAGAAGCAAAATTATTGGAGTATCTTCGCATATGCAATTAATGGATGCAAGCGGTATGCTCAATAATTGGCAGCAAATTGCTAACAAAGCTGCAGCTGCTAATAAACAAATTTTAAATTATGCTCCTTATATTGATGGGCAAGCTTTGGTTTCGTTTGATAATAATGTTAGTGGAGTATTGGTAAGAGGGATTTTACCCCAATTTGAAAATAAGGTTGAAAATGTTAACCAAAGTATGGTTAAAGGTAGTGTAGAGAGTTTAGAAAGTGGTAAATTTAATGTGGTAATTGGGCAAGGGTTAGCTCGCGAGTTAGGGGTTGAAGTGGGACAAAAAATTACTCTTATTACTCCAAGCGGTCAAATTACTCCTGCTGGAATGGTGCCACGGTTAAAACAATTTACTGTTAGTGGTATTTTTAGTGTGCATATGTATGAATATGACAATGGGCTAGTTTTAATTAATTTAAGTGATGCACAAATCTTATTTAAAACCAATGCTGCAGTTAGTGGTATTCGCTTAAAAGTTGATGATGTTATGGATACTCAAAAGATTAAATATGCCCTGGAAGACTATCTGCCACAAAACATAATTATTACCGACTGGATTGAACAACATCAAAATTATTTTGCGGCAGTTGATTTAGAGAAAAAAATGATGTTTGTGATTCTAACTTTAATTGTTGCAGTTGCTGCATTTAATTTAGTTTCTACATTAGTAATGACGGTTAACGATAAAAAAAGTGATATTGCAATATTACGCACCATGGGCGCTAGTAAAAGAAATATAATGCATATTTTTATGATTCAAGGTGGAATCTCCGGCATAATTGGTACAGTATCGGGTACTATTTTAGGCTTAATTTTAGCCAGTAATGTTGGAAAAGTGGTACATTTTTTTGAGCAATTAACTGGAGCAAAATTAGTTAATGCTGATGTCTATTTAATTGATTATCTACCGTCGCAAATTATTCCGCATGATGTAATTAGCATCTTTCTTGTTTCGATAGCCTTAAGTATTGTAGCTACATTATATCCAAGTTGGAGTGCTTCCAGAACTGATCCAGTTGAGGCATTGCGTTATGAATAATTCTCATTTAGATCCTAATGGAATTATAGTTAGTACTAACGAACTGTTTAAAGTTTTTATTCAAGGTAATGCAGAATTAAAAATTTTAACTGGAGTTAATTTAAATGTTAGTATTGGTGAGACGGTAAGTATAACTGGAAGTTCGGGCAGTGGTAAAAGTACGCTGCTGCATTTACTGGCAGGTCTAGACCGTGCTACTAGTGGTGAAATTTTAGTTAACGGCAATAATTTTACTAAACTTAATGATAATCAAATTTGCCAAATTAGGAATCAACATTTAGGATTTATTTATCAATTTCATCACTTATTGCCTGAATTTACAGCTTTAGAGAATGTATTAATGCCTATTATGATTAGCCGTCGGGTTGAGTTATCTGATAAAAATCAGGCGATAGAATTATTAGCTCGGATGGGTTTATATAATAGAACAACTCATTATCCAGGTCAACTCTCGGGCGGTGAACGTCAAAGAGTAGCTATTGCAAGGGCTGTGATTAATAATCCCTTGGTGGTTTTTGCTGATGAACCTACGGGTAATTTAGATAATTATACGAGCAATACAGTATTAGAGATTTTTTTTAATTTACAACAAGAATTAAAAACCAGCTTGATTATGGTAACGCATGACAATGAAGTAGCTGCTAAGACCCAAACTAAGTATAAGCTGCATAATGGAATTCTAACGTTAGCGGAAAATAATTAAACCGCTCAAATTTTATATGCGGTTTCTTAATTTTTTATATAACTTAAGCATTTTACCGCGAAACCATTGGTTGTCAATTTTAATGATAGGGTAGGCTAATAATTTTAGGTAAACTCCACGACGAGTACGCCATTTAAAATAGATATTATCTAACTGTGGATTAATGCAAAAGATGTGCGGATGTGTAAGAGGGAAATGTAGTTGGTGTCTATCAATACTGCTAATTAATGAATCTACATCTGGGTGTGCAGAATTTAAATCACCAAATCCCAGATTTTTAATTAAACTAATTCTAGGAGTTATAGATAAACCATTATTTATTAGTGAGGTAAAATACCATTGGCAATCCCAGGTATCGGTTTTTGCATAGTTTTTATCAAATAATTCTTTATGCCATAAACGTAACCGAAGACTTGGGAATATTTTATTCATGTATTTATATTTAATGAATTGTGGATATTTTTTCATCATGAGATCAAATTCTTGCCACCGATTAGCCCAACTTGCCCAACCCCATATTTGAGTTATTTGAGAAAAATAATAGCTTGGATAAGTTAAATTATTATCTGTTAATAAACTATAGCCGCTAATATGCCAAATTCGAGTATCATCTTTATATTTAAGCAACATTTCTTCACAAAAGGTAAAAAAACTGGCTGATGGCAGACAGTCATCCTCTAAAATAATCCCCATAGGCTCATGTTTAAAAAACCAGGTTATAGCTTGGGATACTGCCTTGCCACAACCAAGGTTGGTCGTTCTAAATAAAGTTTGTACGGAACATTGCCAATTAATATTGTTCAATAAGTATTGTCGTAATTCATTTACTATTTGAGTTTCACCAGGTTTATCTTCCCGTGGACCATCGCAGGCAAGATAGAGCTTTGTAGGTTTTATTTGTTGTATTGCAGTAAATACTTGTTGGGTTGTATCCAAACGGTTGAATACTAAAAATAATATAGGAATATTAAAATTAGTCATATGCTGGTTAATCCTCTAAGAATATAAACACAGAAGTATAGCATTTACATGAAGTAAGTTTTACTAAAAAATAATTTTTATTCACTATTTTGTGAGAAATAATATATTGAATAATTATTTTTAATGAGTTAAAGAAGGCTTAATTATAATAAGCTATTGCTTTAAAACAATTTTGTCACAAGATATTTGTGCTGCACTGCATCATAAAAAGAGTTGGGTAAGTGAATTATTATGCTACAATTATGCCAGGTGTGAGAAAAAGTTACTGTTGAATTATGTATCCAATATATATGCTAAATATTTATGGTTATATAGTGTAACTAAAAATTTTAAATTGCTGCTTTATTGCTCTGATGTTGTATTAATTATGACATTAAAGTTCTTGTTTAAAGTTACAGTTCTCATTTTTCTTTTTAATTAATCGTATTGGAAAATAATAAGAATGGATAATAAGTTATTTGTGGCATCGCTAAGTTTTACAATTAGAGATGAAGAGCTACAGGCAATTTTTGCTGCAATTGGTAATGTGGTATCAGTTAAAGTAATAATTGATCGGGATGGTCGCAGTAAGGGTTATGGTTTTGTTGAAATGGCAACAAAAGAGGAAGCTGATGAAGCTATTGCTAAGTTGGATGGCAGTACTCATTATGGTCGTCCTATTGCGGTGAGTAAACAAAAACCCCAAGCACCAAAAACGTTTAATCAGCGACATCACACTTTTTAAAAATTGGTGCTTCTGCACCAATTTTTTATTGTGATACTATAATAGAGGAGTCAGTATAGTTATGCATAAAGTTGTTATTTACACTAAAGAAACCTGTCCTTATTGTACTATGGCAAAAAATTTGCTTGAACAAAAAGGGGTTGTTGATGTACTGGAAATAAGAGTAGATACTAATCCAGAAGAATTAAATGAAATGATTAAAAAGAGCGGCGGTAGAAAAACTGTACCGCAAATCTTTATTGGCAGTACTCACGTTGGTGGGTTTGATGATCTATCTTCTATGAATAGAAGTGGGCAATTAGATACATTATTAACAAAATAGCCTACCAATTGGTAGACTATTTTGTGATATTTGAAGCAGGACTTTGTCAAATCTTATAAAAATCCCCTAATAGATGTAGTTATTGAATTAAACTATTCATGCGATTCACAAACCCTGCCGGATCTTCAAGCTGCATTCCCTCAGTTAAGGCTGCCTGATCGAAGATTATAAGAGCTAAATCTTTAGTTTCATTAGCATCTACACTTGCTTCCAGCTTTCTTATTAGAGCATGATTGGGGTTTACTTCAAGTGTAGGTTTGGTGCCGGTAGTTGGTTGTCCAGCTTGCTTTAATAAGCGTTCCATATGCATACTCATACCCTGATTTGGATTAACCAAACAGCTTGGCGAATGAATTAAGCGAGTAGTAATATTTACTGCTTGTATTTTTTCACCTAATGCAGTTTTAATCTTTTCTAGAATAGGTTTAGCTTTTTCTACCTGAGCTTTTTGCTCTTCTTCATTTTTATCTTCAAGCTTACCTAAGTTTAAATCAGCACTAGCTACAGACACTAACTGTTTTTTATCAAATTCATTAAGGTGTGAGGCTACCCATTCATCAATTTTATCTGTTAATAATAAAACTTCAATATCTTTTTTATTAAAAATTTCTAAATGAGGACTGTTTTTAGCTGCATTATATGATTCTGCAGTAATGTAGTAAATTTTATCCTGTTCGCTTGGCATACGGCTTACGTATTCCTCAAGGCTGACAGTTGGCTCTTGAGCGCTGGCAGTTGAAGTAAAACGTAATAATTTAGCAATTCTATCTTTATTGCTGTAATCTTCCATAATACCTTCTTTAAGTACATTGCCAAATTCAGTATAGAATTTTTTATAATTTTCTGGCTCATTTTTAGCCATGTCTTCAAGCAGGGATAATATTTTTTTAGTAGAACCTGATCGAATTGAGTCAATATCGCGTGAAGATTGTAAAATTTCGCGGGATACATTCAATGGTAAGTCTTGGCTGTCAATAATTCCACGCACAAAACGTAGGTAATTAGGTAAGAGCTTTTCAGCATCATCCATTATGAATACCCGTTTAATATATAATTTTATTCCATAACGGCGCTTATTATCATATAAATCAAATGGTGCTTGAGATGGAATATATAATAGTTGAGTATATTCTTGGGTACCTTCAACTCGTGAATGTGTCCAAGTTAGCGGTTCATGGTAATCATGTGCTATATGGCGATAAAATTCTTTATATTCCTCAGGCGTTATATCATTTTTATTTCTGGTCCATAATGCATTAGCTTTATTTACCGTTTCTAATTCTGGCGCTGGAGCTTCTTTCTTCTCACTAACTTCTTTACCTTCTTCATCTTGCTCGTCATGAGTAGGCTCAGGCATTTTTAACATTTTAATAGGATAATTTATATGGTCTGAATATTTACGGATTAAAGAACGTAGTTGCCACTCTGAAAGTAAATCATCATTGCCATCCTTTAAATGAAGAACTATAGTAGTACCGCTAGTTTCACGAGTAATAGTTTCAATGGAAAATTCACCACTACCTTCCGATACCCAATGTACACCTTCACTCTTATCCAGACCTGCTTTAAGGGTGGTTAATTCAATTTCTTTAGCTACAATAAATGCTGAATAGAACCCAACCCCAAATTGACCAATTAGATTAGCATCTTTTTTAGCATCTCCTGAGAGTTGATCTAGAAACTTTTTAGTCCCAGATTTAGCTATAGTACCAATGTTTTCGATAACTTCATCATAACTCATTCCAATACCATTATCAGAGAGTGTAATGGTTTTTTTATCTTTATCAAAGCTAAGTTCAATAAATAATTCTTGCCCATGATTAAGACTAGGATGTTTTATTTGTTCAAAGCGTAATTTATCTATTGCATCAGAAGCATTAGATACTAGCTCACGTAAAAAAATTTCCTTATTAGAATATAATGAATGAATCATCAGTTGCAGTAGTTGTTTGACCTCAGTTTGAAAACTCATGGTTTGCTTATTTGTGCTCATTTTTGTTCCTCAAAATAAAAAATTATTCTCGCTAATATATAATGTGGGCATTCTATAATATTTCAAGTACGTTATTAGCAGGTTAAGAAAAATATCCTTATTATGCAGTTACTTTAAAATTAATTATTTTATTTATCCGGTTCTCTATCGGTGCTTAAATAAAAAAATAGCTTGACAATAATTAGAAGGGTGCTATACAATACCTCACTCAGCAGCAATGGTTTTATATGTGCTGAGTATGGCGAATTAGCTCAGCCGGTTAGAGCGACGGAATCATAATCCGCAGGTCCGGGGTTCGAGTCCCTGATTCGCCACCAAAATGTGCCGGTGTAGCTCAGTAGGTAGAGCAGCTGACTTGTAATCAGAAGGTCGAGGGTTCAATTCCTTTCGCCGGCACCACCGTTTATTTATATCCCTCAAGAATTGAGGGTATTTCACCGATCAATGGCCAGGTAGCTCAGTCGGTAGAGCAGAGGACTGAAAATCCTTGTGTCGGCAGTTCGATTCTGCCCCAGGCCACCATTTTCATAGCTAAAAATATAATTCCCAATTTGTGCATAAGGTAGCTTATAATACCCAAAGATGCAAGTCACCTCACGTAGGAATGTTGAGACGACCCTCGTGGTGCCAGCACAACCTTGCATCCTTTTCTTATTTAGCCCAAAAGCTAGAATTTTTAGGGATCTTCACAACGACTCTGCCTTCAGATGTAATTTTACCGTCTTTTAAATATGTGCTAAAACAATTCATTATAATTGTAGATAGCTCGGATACTCCATTGGCAATACTCAAGTTAATATTTATTTTACGAGAATGATTATGTAACTAATATGAATGTGTTTTATATAGCGGTTGGGTATTGAAAATTAAAATAAAAAAGTTAATTAAAATGTTTGATAAAATAGTGCATAAAATTTTCTTTGCTATTGCTTATAAAAGTATTCTCGTGAAAATTGGTAATTAAAAGAAGAGCATTAATTAATAAAGGTTATATTTATGAGTGAGATAAAATTGTTTGAATCTAAAACAGTGCGCAGCAGTTGGGATGAGGAACAAGAAAAATGGTATTTTTCAATTGTTGATGTTATTGAAGTTTTGACAGATAGCATAAACCCACGAGACTATTGGTATAAAATGAAAACACGTGTTGAAAATGAAGATGGAGCTCAGTTGTCGACACTTTGTCGACAACTGAAACTAAAATCATCCGATGGTAGAAGGTACCTTACAGACTGCGCGGATGTAGAATCATTATTGAGAATTATTCAATCTATTCCTTCACCTAAAGCAGAACCTTTTAAACTATTTAATTAATCAAAAAATTATGCAATAAATCCTGTAATTAAATGTAAAGGCACAGGACGGTTCAATTCTGCCCGAGGCCACCACTTTCCTTCATTACTTACATAATTTCTAATGCTTGTAGATAAGTGTTTATAGAATTGGTTTTAATCATTTCATTAGTCAATTGGTAACGCCATGTTTTAGCTTTGGGACAACCATGATAAAGCCCAATCATATGGCGGGTAATATGATGAAGGGGAATATTTTTTAGTAGAGCATTTTCTAAATATGGCAGCATCGCATGAGCAATTTCTAGTCGATTTTGTGGTGTTTTAGTAGATTTAAACCAAAGTTGGTCAAAATTGTAAAACAAGTAGGGATTATAATAAGCCTCACGCCCAAGCATAACTCCATCGACATGTTTTAATTGATTTTCTATTGCCTCAATAGTTTTAATGCCGCCATTTATAATAAAAATTAAGTGAGGGAAATCTTGTTTTAGTTTATAGACATACTCATATTTTAGTGGTGGTATTTCGCGATTTTGTTTAGGGGATAACCCGTGTAAAATTGCATTTCTAGCATGAACAATAAACTCGCTGCAGCCAAATTGGGCAATTGTTGCCACAAAATCATGTAAAAAGCTGTAATCTTCAATATAATTAAGCCCAATCCTGTGTTTAATGCTAACAGGAATACTTACTGCATCCTGCATATGGTGGATACAATTAGCTACTAATTGAGCATCTTGCATTAAACAAGCTCCAAAATTACCCGATTTTACTCGTTCAGATGGACAACCAATATTTAGATTAATGCCATTATAGCCATATTCTTGGCATTTGTGGCTTGCTTTAGCTAATTTATGGGGATCACAGCCGCCTAATTGAACGATTATAGGATGTTCTTCATCATTAAATGCGAGTAAGTGTTCTAAGTTGCCATGTATAATGGCATCGGCTACTATCATTTCAGTATATAAGGTGGTATGTTTAGTTATTTGACGCATAAAATAGCGAAAATGACGATCAGTCCAATCGAGCATAGGTGCAATAGCAATAAGCGGCATTTTGAGATTCATATGGGAGTTAAAATCCACATTATACTATATTCTTGGTCTTGGAATTTTTTCAGTTTAATGATTTAACCGCAACCCCTCATAGAAATCACCCCTGTTTATTGCTATAGCAGGGAGGTATGAAGTATAATAATGTTATGAGTGAAGAATTACTAAATAAACATGATGAATTATCAAGGCAGTTTCTGAGCAATGTGGAAGTTGCTCGTGATTTTTTAAGTCAATATCTGCCTAAAGATATTTTACAAATGTGTGATTTATCTACGATAAATATAGAATCTGGGTCACATGTTGAGCATAACTTAAAGAAGAGCTATTCAGATGTAGTCTACCGCATTGATCTATATCGAGAGCATGGTCAACCATGTAGGTGTGTTTATGTTTATACCTTAATTGAGCATCAAAGTAATGCACAGGAAATAATGCCTTTACGTATTGCATTTTATTGCTTAAGTGTTTTACAAAAACATATAGACAAGTACCCGGATGATGTATTAAAATTACCCATAGTAGTACCTTTGGTTTTTTATCATGGAGAAAAGTCACCGTACCCATATCCCTGTGATATAGCTGATATGTTTGCAAACAAAGACTTGTATCGGAAGGCGCCATTAGGTAGTTTTGGGTTGATTGACCTTACTATAAAAGAAGATAACGAGCTATTAAAGCATAAAAAATTGGCGTTGTTAGAGATAGCTCTTAAAAGCAGCAAGCACCGAGATTTTACCAATATGGTGAGGGTGTTAGTAGATGCATTGCAAATAGCGCATGCAGAAAATATTAACGATGCACTGATAGATGGGTTTATAAGCTATTTAGCTTATGCTAAGGAAGCGGGAGAATTAGAGCCGTTATTTAAAAAAATTAAAAAAGAGATTCCATTTTATGAGGATAAAATTATGTCTTATGCAGAAGAATTACGTAAAGAAGGGATGCAGCTTGGAAGACAGGAAGGGATGCAGCTTGGAAAACAAGAAGGGATGCAGCTTGGAAAACAAGAAGGGATGCAACTTGGAAGACAAGAGGGTACCCATGAAGCCCAACTAAAAATTGCCAAGAATTTGTTAAAATCAGGTGTAGATGATAAAATAGTAGTGCAGTCCACGGAACTTGACCAGATTGAGATTGACAAGCTAAAAAAATCTATGCATTAGAATTATTTAAGAATATTATTGATATAAGCAGGTATGCCATTAGAAGCACAACATTAGGCATGCAGAGACTTGCTTAGCCGATATAATGAATCTTCCAAGCCCAAGAAGGTGATTGAGCTTAATAATAATTATTTCTATATCGGATTACCCCGATTTGGCGTTTTCTGCCTTACGCTGACTATGTGATTATAAAAAATGTAAAAAAGGACTTTACTTTATTTCCACATATGCGTTATAATACCTCCAGCTTCATGCCCCATCAAAGTATTAACCTACTAATAATGGAGCATGAAACAGTGAATAATTAAGAATTAGCGGTTCTTAACTATTCTTCATTAACAACCTTTTCATCTCAAAGGAGGTAACATATGTTTCATGCATGTGATATTGTACACCATTTGTCTTCCAATCGTCACCATTCTGGTGTAAACAAGCTTTTAGAAACTATCAACTATCTGATTGCCGAACTTCGAGAAAAA
>JAGOUD010000116.1 GCA_018061465.1 Burkholderiales bacterium | reverse complement strand
GTTTAACTGCAGCGCTTTTACTATGCCCAGGGGACACAATAAACGCACGTGGTTATATAGAATTAGCCCGTCAGTTAAACATACGCCATTTAAGCTATTTCCTAAATCGCCTTATTTATTAAGTGCTCCAATTAAAACTTTGTGCCCGCCAACCCAATTGCGCTGGGATAAATTAGATATGCTGGATAATGGTGGGGATTTTATTAGTAGTTTAACTACTATTGTAGCTAATGGCGATGTTACTGGATTATCTGGTGGTGCTATTCATATTTATCATGCAACTAAGTCAATGGAATATTTTTTTTATAATGCCGATGGTGAGTTATTAATTATTCCTCAGGATGGGCGCTTACTTATTCGTACAGAATTAGGGGAACTTGAAGTTGCTCCCCTGGAAATTGCTTTAATTCCCCGCGGAATTAAGTTTCAGATAAGGTTATTAGATAAGAGTGCATATGGTTATGTTAATGAGAATTATGGTGCGCCTTTTCAATTACCAGAGTTGGGACCTATTGGAGCTAATGGTTTAGCAAACCCACGTGATTTTTTAGTTCCTGTTGCTAAATTTGAAGATGTAAGCGGAAAATTTGAGTTAATCTGCAAATTTGAGGGCGAATTGTGGTGTAGTGAAGTATCGTCATCTGTTTTTGATGTAGTTGCCTGGCATGGTAACTGTGTACCATATAAATACGATTTAAATAAATTTAATACAATTGGATCAATTAGCTTTGATCATCCTGATCCAAGTATTTTCACATTATTAACTTCTCCAACTAGTACGGCTGGATTAGCTAATATTGATTTTGTAATTTTTCCTCCGCGTTGGTTAGTTGCTAATCATACCTTCAGACCACCATGGTATCACAGAAATATCATGAGCGAATATATGGGGCTGATAACTGGGCAATATGATGCCAAAATAAGTGGTGGTTTTGCGCCAGGGGGCGGCAGCTTGCATAATCGAATGTCAGCTCATGGTCCGGATGGAGACGCCTATATTAAAGCTTCGAATAAACAACTAGATCCAGAATATTTAGCTGATACTATGGCTTTTATGCTAGAATCATCTATGACGTGGCGTGTTTCCGATTTTGCATTAGCTACTAATAAATTACAAACTAATTATCTGGATTGTTGGCAAAATATACAGCGTCTTTTTAATGTAAAGTCTTAAAGGATGTGATTTAGAATGAAAGATGTGATATTTACTGATTTATTTATTAATGCTCAGTGGATAAAAACTACCAAGCAGTTTGAAGTGATTAATCCGGCAACAACTAAGCCAATAGCCTTAGTTAGTCATGCAGGGGAATCCGAAATAGAATCTGCCATTCACAGTGCAACTGCAGCATTTAATCTATGGAAAACTAGTTCAGCAAAAAACCGCTGCGAAAAATTGCAAAAATGGGGCAAATTAATTATTGAGCATAAAGAAAATTTAGCACGCTTAATTACCCTAGAGTGTGGTAAACCATTGAAAGATGCTGGTAATGAAGTATTATATGCAGCATCTTTTGTTGAGTGGGCAGCTGAACAAGCACGTCGAATTGATGGGGTTATAATTGACAGCCATTTACCCAATACTGAAATAAACGTTACTTATGAACCAGTGGGAGTTGTGGGAGCTATTACGCCATGGAATTTTCCCTTGGCGATGGTTACCCGAAAAATTGCGCCAGCTATTGCCGCTGGTTGTTCAATTATTTTAAAACCTTCTGAATTAACTCCACTTTGTGCGTTGTATTTAGCCCATTTATCGATATTAGCTGAATTTCCAGCTGGGCTAATCAATATTATTGTTGGAGATCCAGCTGAAATAGGTAATCGATTTACTCACGATGAAAGAATTCGGAAAATTACTTTTACTGGCTCTACCAAAGTTGGTAAGCTGTTATTGGCAGATAGCGCTTCAACATTAAAACGGGTTTCACTAGAGCTTGGTGGTAATGCGCCATTTATTGTATTTGAAGATGCTAATATAGATGAAGCTTTAGCTGGATTAATGGTATGTAAATTCCGTAATAGCGGACAGACTTGCGTGTGCGCCAACCGCATTTTAGTACAGCAGTCAATTTATGATGAATTTGTTGCTAAGTTTAAATTATTAGTAGCCGATTTAAAAGTGGGTAATGGAATGGACGAACAAACTAATATTGGACCATTAATTACTCTAGCTGGAAAGAAAAAAGCACAATTGCATATTACAGATGCTGTGAGTAAAGGTGCTACATTATATTTTGGAGGTCAAGATTTAGGTGGGCAATTTTTGCAACCTACCATTTTGACGAATATGCCAGATAATGCTTTAATTTGTGATGAAGAAACTTTTGGTCCGGTTGCCCCTATCTTTTCTTTTAAAGATGAAGAGGAAGCTATCTATAAAGCTAATAATACTCGTGCTGGATTAGCTGCTTATTTTTTTACTACTAATTATAGACGTATTCATCGGGTGAAACGCAGTCTTGAAGTTGGTATGGTGGGCGCAAATAGTGGTATTTTGTCAGCAGAAAATGTTCCATTTGGTGGAGTCAAAGAGTCTGGATTGGGTAGAGAAGGTGGGAAACCAGGAATTTATGAATTTGTAGAAGCCAAGTATACAATGAATAAATTTTAATTGAAAGGGTAAGTTTATGAAAAATTATTGTTTAATTGGTATGCTATCATGTATAACTATTGCTGCAACTTATGCAGATAATAGTGTGGCGGATGTACCTATATTGTGGAATGCTGTCTTTTCAGAAATTCAGCCAACTAGCGGCTCTAATGTTACTAAAGAATACTGTATAGCGCATTCGCCAACAACACTTATTACCACATATCAGCAAATTACTAGTGCTAATGGAGTAACTACCTTAAATGGCTTAAATATTCGTTATCTTGATTATAAGACTGAATATAAAAATGATATGTATTTTTATATAGTACACGGACAATTATCCGGAAGGGAAAATAATGTAGCGTGGCAAATGCCAATTACTCTTTATGAGCAAACTTTAACTGGCACAAGCACTATTTGGACAACTTGGAGTACTCCTAAATGTAAAGGGATTTTTATTGCTACCCCAACATTCCCCGATAAACAACAACAACAAAATCTATCCGGTGTGTTTAATGCCTTAGCAAAGATTTATAAATGAAACACGATAAATTTATAGCAGAACAACTAACTAAAGCCAAAACTTCTCGGGAAATGGACCATTGGTTGAACGAACATAAAATCATTGAAATTGAGTGTTTGATTTCAGATTTAACGGGAGTGCCGCGTGGCAAAATTTTACCGCGAAATAAATTTACCCATGATAATGGTATGCGTATGCCAGAGAGTGTAATTAGTGCAACTGTTACGGGTAATTGGCCAGAAGATGAAATTATGAATCAGTATATTACTGATATTGATAAAGATATGCTCTTAATTCCTGATGCGTCAACTATACGGATGGTGCCGTGGGCGAGCGAAATGGTGGCTCAAGTAATTCATGATTGTTATTTTAATGATGGAATGCTGGTGGATTATGCACCACGTAATGTATTAAAAAAAATTATAGGATTATATACTGCTAAAGGATGGGAAGCAGTAATTGCTCCTGAACTAGAGTTTTATTTAGTAGAAAAAAATGTTGATCCGGATATTCCATTAAAATCTCCTATTGGCAGATCAGGTAGGGCAGAAACAGCTAGACAGCATTATAGTATTGATGCTGTTAATGAATTTGATTTATTGTTTCAAGATTTATATAGTTATTGTGAAGCTATGGATTTAGACTTGGATACCCTGATCCATGAAGTTGGAGCAGGTCAGATGGAAGTTAATTTGGTTCATGGAGATCCATTAAAACTTGCAGATAAGGTCTTTTATTTTAAGCGCGCACTACGCGAGGCGGCATTAAAGCATGGGATGTATGCTACTTTTATGGCAAAACCTATGGCATGGGAGCCAGGTAGTGCAATGCATGTACATCATAGTATTATTGATAAAAATACTCGGCGCAATATTTTTAGTAATTCAGATGGTAAACCTTCTCCAGAATTTTATTGGTATATTGGCGGGTTGCAGCAATATGTGCCTAGTGCTATGGCATTTTTTGCGCCATATGTTAATTCATATCGTCGGCTATCTCGGTATACGTCTGCCCCAATTAATGTAAAATGGGGATATGATAATAGAACGGTTGGATTTAGAGTTCCTCAGGCTGATGCAGAAAATCGACGGGTAGAGAATCGGGTAATTGGTTCTGATGCCAACCCATATGTAGCATATGCAGTATCTCTAGCATGTGGATATTTAGGTTTAATAAATAAGATTGAACCAACTGCTGAAGAAACAGGCAGCGCTTATGATAAGCTGACTGATTTACCTGAGGGCTTAAATGAAGCAATTCGTGCTTTGGATGAATGTCCGGAGTTAGAAGAGCTGTTAGGGTCAAGATTTTGCGGGATTTATAAAGCGGTTAAATTAACGGAATATGCTGAATTTACTCGAGTAATTAGCTCCTGGGAGCGAGAACATCTGCTGCTTCACGTCTAAACTGCGGCCACGCCAAAACTTAATGGCGGAATTTGCAAATGTTTAGCAACTGTCTGCCCAATATCGGCATAAGTTTCCCGAATTCCCATATCTAATTCTATCCCGTTAGCATACATGAGAAATGGTATATATTCCCGAGTATGATCAGACCCCTTCCATGTTGGGTCACAGCCGTGGTCTGCCGTTAAGATTAAAATATCATCAGGATTTAAGTTTGCTAATAATTCAGGTATTCGGCTATCGAAATATTCCAGAGCTTTTTTATAGCCTACTATATCGCGCCGATGCCCATAGAGCATATCAAAATCAACTAAGTTAGTCATAATAAAAGTAGAGTTATGCTTAAATTCTTGCATGGCATTAATAGTGGTATCAACCAATTGGGCTAAACCATTTGCTCTTAATTCAATCTGAGTGTTTTTATGTGCATAAATATCGCCAATCTTACCAATAGCAACAGTAGTTATCCCATTATTTACGCAAATGTCAAATAAAGTATCACTAGCTGGAGTTAATGAATAATCGTGCCGATTTCCAGTTCGCTCGTAATTATCTGGCTGGTTACCAATAAATGGGCGTGCAATAACTCGGGCAATATTATAAGGTTCTAATTCATCACGTACAATCTCACATAATTTATATAAATTATCTAAACCAAAATGTTCCTCATGGCAGGCAATTTGAAACACCGAATCTGCTGAGGTATAAAAAATAGGTTTATTAGTTTTTATATGTTCATCACCTAATTGCCGAAGAATTTCAGTACCTGAGGCATGACAATTACCTAAATAACCACTAATTCCTGATTTAGCAATAATTTTATTTAATAATTGCTGTGGAAAGCTATGCTGTGGATTAGTAAAATAACCCCATTCAAATAATACCGGATAACCGGCAATTTCCCAATGTCCGCTAGTAGTATCTTTACCCGAACTTAATTCTTTACATGCAGCATATGCGCCATGAACCAAATAATTGGAGTTATCACAATTTAATGATTGATTATGTATAGCGGTATATATTCTGCCTAGTCCAAGTTTTAGCAAATTGGGTATTTCAAAGCTTAGATTATTTTTAGCACAGTATTCATCAATGTGCCCCAACGTATTACTTCCAGCATCGCTAAATTTATTAGCATCAGGAAGAGCGCCACTCCCAAATGAATCTAGTACTATAACAATAGCTCGTTTATGAGTTTTCATATCTTATTCCCTAATGCTAAATATTTACCAGTGTAACTACCGCGAGTTTTTACTAAATCCTCAGGGGTTCCACTAGCGATGATAGTGCCACCACCTTCACCCCCCTCCGGCCCTAAATCAATTACCCAATCGGCAGTTTTAATTACATCAAGATTATGTTCAATTACTACCACCGTATTTCCATGGTCAACAAATTTATGCAGTACTTTTAATAATAGGCTAATATCTTGGAAATGTAGCCCTGTAGTTGGTTCATCAAGGATATACATAGTATTACCTGTATCGCGTTTGGATAATTCTAAGGCTAACTTAACGCGTTGTGCCTCACCGCCAGATAATGTAGTTGCCGACTGACCAAGCCGAATATAGCCTAACCCAACTTCGAGTAAAGTAGTTAGTTTTTTGTATATGCTAGGAATATTTTTAAAAAATTCTGCAGCGGTTTCCACTGTCATTTGCAAAACTTCGTGAATATTTTTACCTTTATACAATATTTCAAGAGTTTCACGATTATAGCGTTTTCCTTTGCAGGTATCACAAATTACATAAATATCAGGTAGAAAGTGCATTTCCACTTTAATTAGACCATCACCCGTACACGTTTCGCATCTACCACCCTTAACATTAAAGGAAAAACGTCCAGGTAAATAACCACGTTCCCGAGCTAAATTAACCTGGGTGAATAAATCGCGAATAAAAGTGAATACCCCAGTATATGTTGCCGGGTTAGAGCGCGGAGTGCGTCCAATCGGACTTTGATCAACATTTATTACTTTATCAAAGTTTTCATCTCCTTCAAGTTTAGCAAAAGGGGATGGGGTATCATTACTGCCATATAAGCGAGAGGCTAACGCTTTATATAAGGTGTCATTGATTAATGTCGATTTGCCGGATCCTGAAACTCCGGTTATGCACACAAAATTGCCAATGGGAATGCTTAAATTTACCTGCTTGAGGTTATTTCCGGAGGCTTTAATTAAGTTTAAGTAGCCATTATTGGCAGTTCGCCGTTGTGGTGGGGTTTCAATTTGGAGTTCTCCCGATAAATATCTACCGGTTAATGAGTTTTTATTATTAATAATAGTAGCTACATTACCTTGTCCAATTATCTCACCACCGTGTTCCCCGGCGCCAGGTCCAATATCAACGATATAATCTGCAGCCTTAATTGCATCTTCTGATAAATTTTCAGAGTCAGTACGCATATAAGAAATATGCCCAGCCTCATACAATTTTTGGGCAACAATCATTGTTTGTGCTACTGAAAACCCTAATTTTATACT
>JAGOUD010000115.1 GCA_018061465.1 Burkholderiales bacterium | reverse complement strand
GCATTATACGTAGTGGCTGTAGCAAGCTCTTTTCGTGCTTCAACAATATTTTTAGCTTTATAATACTTGACTAAATTGAAGTGATTAATTATCTGATCGGCAACAATCCGAGTTTTTAGCATTGCCATTGCAATGTCAGCATCAGATTTTTGATAAAATCCCCCCATCGCACTTAGTCCATAGGCAAAATTATTTAACCCACTACCACTATCACTAATTTTAGGTGGGTTTATGACTACACTTGCCATATAAATCGGCGTAGCTAATAAGCAATAAATTACCGCAAAAAAAACTGCAACCCCTGAAATAAATGCAATAATCTTTTTATCTGCTTTAATTACTGACCAAACATTATGAATATCAATTTGTTTCACTTAATTACTTCTTCTATATACTAATTCCCTAGTTGATGAATCGCTGCAACCCCAAGTCCAAAGTTAGCCAACACTTGCGTCCAGTTAATTAAATTCTGCTGCAATGACATAAATTCAATGGTCTGCGGCACTACAATTGCATCACCTGCATATAAGCGTTTTGAGCCGAAAGCGCCAAACCACCCAGCTTGTTGCTTGCTATAGAGAGTGCCATCAGCATGTAATACATAAATACTTCCGGTGTCCGCAAATTGATTCGGGGTTCCAGCTGCATCTAAATAATCAGATAAAGTAAAACCTTCATTATACATAAAAGTAGCCGGATTAAATACTTGACCAACAACATCCACCGTTGATGGGGTTGGCGGAATATAAATAGTATCGCCATTTTCTAAGGTAACATTAGGCAAATCCTTCAAGGCGACCTTGTTATTTCTTAAATTAAATATAATTCTTCCGGTTGGCTGCAATTGGCGCAGTTTATCAATAAATGCTTGCTGTTGCGACAATACTTGTTGTGTCATATTACCACCAGCGGATGAAGAAGAAGTAGTAGCTGCATTATTAGCTTGTGCTAATAGTGACTGCTGCACATTATCTAACATTTGGTTAAGGGCCGCTTTTTGGCGTTTTTTAATCGCATCCCGATCTAATTCTATACCATATATATAAGCTTCATCAGTAATATTACCAGCTTTATTAATTACGTCCAATAATTTAGCACCTGGGGGCATTTCATATACTCCTGGGCCATTTACTTCGCCATCAATAAATACATATATAGAATCTTTTTTAGATGGACTACGCACATCTCTGCTTGATAAGACATTGATTATATCACCTGGTTTTAATTCCAGATTATCTTTACTATTGCCAGCAATAGCTAATGCTAAATCAAAGGGAATTAATTCCGAATGAAAAGTTTCCGGGTTAATGCGAATAACAACTGCATAATGCCAATTAATATCTGCCTCAGGAATTGCAACAGGTCCTGCGGTAAATAAATTATCACTATTTTTAAATAATGACATCTGTGGCTCCTGCACACCTTTAGAACTTAAGCCAGAGGTAAATTGTGAAGAACTTTGATCTTTAGCTGACCAATTGTTAGTCTTTTCTACTCCCAAACGTTCTAAGAAATTGTCTTTAGCATAAGAATTAGTACTATAACTATTCCAAAATGTTTTAGTTAATAATAATTCCTTATTCGGTATTACATCTTTAATAGTTAAGCCTTGATGCCAGCTAAATCGCGAAGGGTTTGCCACATTGCCAATTAAAACTACAGCATCTTTATAACTATTAGGCGCTTTAAAAAAATGAATAATTTCTCCATTCATCAATGGCTGCTTCATACCTTGGGCAAAATCAAAATTAGTTACATTAATTTGCTTGTTTTCATCCATAGTTTCAATAATAATTTGTTTTTTAGTATTATTAAACGTATAACCACCAGCAAATTTTACTATATCCGCAACAGTTTCCTCATCACGAGTTTCATAAATAGCAGGTACTTTAACCCCATCATAAATAGCAACTTCACGCCCATGAGGTTTAATATAAATAACATCACCCGATAATAAACGGGTATCATGACTTGAATTACCGCTTAAGAGTAAATCATACATATCATAATCAGCAATAACTACCCCACTACGTTTTAATTGAATATGGCGTAATGACCCTTCCATTGCCGGACCGCCAGAGGCAAATACGGCATCAGTCAATGTTGATAACGAACTAACTGTATACGTCCCTGGCTGCTTGGCAAAACCAGCCACCACCACTTGAATAGACCGTACCTGAGACACATTAGCGTAGAGAGAAAAATTACGGTAAATCCGGCTAACCTTACCTTTTAAATAGCTATCTAACTCACCAGCTCTAACTCCAGTAAGATTAATTTGCCCAACTTTAGGGATAAAAATATTTCCGGCCTTATCTACTTCTGCCATATAGGAAATATCAACTGACCCCCAAGCTTTAATGGATACTCGATCGCCTGGACCTAAAATATAATTACTTGATGCTGGAGCATCACTAACCGGAGTAAATGTTAGCGGATTAGCAAATAAATTATAACCGTATTTAGGAAGCATTAATCCGGTTCTAATCCTTACACTGAGTTGAAATTCATCGGGAGAATTAGGCGTGGTCTTATTATTTGACGAATTAAGTGAACGCGACGCACTACCCGAAGCATTTAGCTTATTAAAATTATTTTGTTGAGTGCCAATACGAGCAACATCTGAACCATTAATTTGCGGTATAGAATTACCAAATTGCACCGAAGAATTATATAAGGTAGAATTGGCAGTATTATCGTCTACACCAGATGAATTATTATTAAAACTATCCGGCACCATAGTTCCTGTAGCTGATGCCGGAGTCGTATTAAAAGAAGAATTACCGCTACCAAACCCATAGCTGTTAGTTTCATCTGCATATAGGTAACAATTTACTATGCATAACAGATAACAAATAATACGCTTAACAGTCATAGAAAATCCACAGTTTAATTTTCTAACTAATGTTAGTTAGTTATTTAATGGTAGAATTAGCTCGACTTTTACGTTTAGCAGTACCTACTTTGTTAAGAACAGCGCCATTTACCTTATCTTTAAGCTCTTTGCCAGCTCTAAAATAAACCACATGTCGACTATCAACCTCTAAAGAAATGCCATCACGCGGATTACGCACAACCCCAGGGGCGCGCTCTTTAAGCGAGAAACAGCCAAAGCCACGAACTTCAACGCGATTACCTTCAATTATATGATCAACCATAGCATTAAAAATGCCCTTGACTAGATGATCAACCTCTCTACGCCCTAGATTTGGATATAGCTCCACTAATTTAGCAATTATTGCAGAACGATTCATAGCTCAACCTTACTTATTCTTTAAATTTATCTTGTAACAACGCACCCAAGCTAGTTGTACCAGAGGTTTTCTCAGCATTTTTCATTTTTTTAATGACATCTGCTTCTTCTCTTGCATCTTTAGCTTTAATTGACACATTAATTATACGATATTTTCTATCAATGTTAGTAATCATTACCTCAACTTCATCACCAACTTTTAAAAGCTGAGTTAAGTCATCAACCTTATCATTGGAAACCTCGCGAACCGGTAACACCGCTTCTACACCATCGGTTAATTCAATTATGGCTTCGGTTGGGGTAACTGATTTAACAATCCCTTTAACTACTGAACCTTTGTCATGGTTAGCTAAAAATAAGCTTTGCGGATCATTGTCTAATTGTTTTATACCCAGAGCAATTCTTTCTTTCTCAACATCAACTGAAATGATAAGAGCTTCAACTTCCTGACCTTTTTTGTAATTACGAATTGCTGCATCTCCAGTTAAAGCCCATGAAATATCAGATACATGTACTAAACCATCAATTCCGCCATCCAAGCCAATAAACAGACCAAAGTCAGTTATTGAGCGAATTGCACCGCTAATTCTATCACCCTTTTGAAATTTTTGAGCAAACTCAACCCATGGGTTTTGCTGACATTGTTTCAATCCCAGGCTTATTCTACGTTTACCTTCGTCAATTTCAAGAATTTGCACTTGAACTTCATCGCCTAATTTAACTACCTTACTTGGATTAACATTTTTATTAGTCCAATCCATTTCAGACACATGCACTAAACCTTCGATACCATTTTCAATTTCAACAAATGCACCATAATCAGTAATATTAGATACTTTACCATATAAACGGGTACTAACTGGGTAACGATAAGCAACACCTTCCCATGGATCATTTAATAATTGTTTTAAACCTAATGACACTCGGTGTTTATCTTGGTCAAAACGTAATACTTTAGCTTCAACTTCCTGCCCAACAGTTAGTAATTCTGATGGATGTTTAATACGTTTCCACGACAAATCAGTAATATAAAGCAGGCCATCAATACCGCCTAAATCAACAAATGCACCATAGTCGGTGATATTTTTAACTATACCTTTAACTAAATTACCCTCTTGCATTCTATCAATAATCGCTTTATTATCTTCACCAGAACGCTCAACCAAAACTGCTTTTCGTGAAATTACAATATTATTCCGCCGACGATCAACTTTGATTACTTTAAATTCAACATCTTTTCCTTCGTACGGACTAAAATCACGTACTGTTCTTACATCAAGGAGTGAACCTGGTAAAAATAAACGGACGTTTTTATACATAACGCCCAAGCCGCCTTTAACACGACCATATATCGGACCGGATAAAACAGTCTCATTTTGCAAAGCTTCTTCTAATTCAGTCCAGGCAGCAATTCTGCGAGCCTTATCACGAGACAATCTGGTTTCACCATAACCATCCTCTACAGCTTCAATTGCTACATAAGTAGTATCACCTACCTTAACTTCTAACTCACCATGCTCATCTCTAAATTCAGTAACAGGGATTAATGACTCAGATTTTAAGCCAGCATTTACTGTTACATATTTATTATCAATGCCAACAACCTCAGCCTTTACGACTTCCCCTTCACGCATCTCAAGACCTGCTAAATGCGCTTCAAATAAACTTGCAAAATTTTCCATATAGTTATATAGACTCTAAAAAAATAAAAAATTATATAATAAAGCAGTAATTACTTACTACCAACCTCTTGAAATCATATTTGAAAAGCAATCAAACAGATTTATATATTTTATGCAAAACGGAAGGGATTGTAACAGATTCACCCAAACTTTGCAACCAGGCCAAGATTATTTCATAACTTTGACAGCCAACTAATGATAGTATCTACTGTTTCATCAATAGTCATATCAGAATTATCTAATAAATGAAATGATTGATCAAATTTCAGCGGCGCCGTACTTCGGTTAGAATCGCGTTCATCCCGCGATATTATCCCTTCTAAAATTTGATTAAATACCGGAGCATGTCCAGTATGACTTAATTGTGTAAATCTCCTTTGTGCGCGAACTTCCGCCACAGCTGTTAAATAAACTTTTAAATTAGCCTCAGGAAACACTACGCTGCCCATATCTCGCCCATCAGTTACCAGCCCTGGTTCAACCGCACAATCATGCTGAAACCTTAATAACCGAGCCCTAATTACTCCAACACTGCTAAATCGTGAAGCTAACATGCCAATACCTTCATGGCGAATCAAATGAGTTACATTTTCACCATTAATCATTACGGCCTCACCTATAAACTCAATATGCGTCTGATCAATTAGCTGCAGCATTTTATCTACATCACCTTCGTGCAAGTTATTTCTTTGTGCTAACAACCCTACCACGCGATAAACAGCACCCGATTCTAAATAGTGCAGCCCCAACTTAGTTGCTATAATTTTAGCAACAGTACCTTTACCTGAACTAGCTGGTCCATCTATAGTTATTATCTGCATAATCAATATTGCCTAGCTTTTTTAAATAGGTTAAAAAAATTATCACTGGTAGCGTGAGCCAATGTTTCGATACCAATCCCCTTTATATCAGCAATATATTGAGCCGTATGTTTAATTAATGCTGGGTGATTAGTTTTCCCCCTAAATGGCGCTGGGGCTAAAAATGGAGCGTCAGTTTCGATTAGCAGCATATCTAGCGGAATATATTTAGCCACTTCTTGAACTATTAACGCATTTTTAAAAGTAACAATTCCAGAAATAGAAATATAAAAACCCAAATCAAGGCATTTCTTAGCATTCTCTAAGTTTTCGGTAAAGCAATGCATTACTGCGCCTGGCTTCATTGCATCATATTCGCGCATAATGGCCAAAGTATCAACTATGGATTCTCGAGTATGAATAATTAATGGTAAATCCACCTCCTTAGCCGTTTCAATATGTAAAATAAATCGCTCACGCTGCCACGTCATATCTTCATCTTTAATTCGAAAATAATCTAATCCGGTTTCACCGATTGCAATAACTTTAGCATTAGTTGTATATTTTAATAGAAACTCTTGAGTGAGTACAAAATTATCCAGGCGTTCATCCGGATGAATACCAACTGAGGCAAATAGATTGGAATGATCATTCGCCAATTGGACAATTCGTTCTAAATTATCCGGTCTAGTGCCGACACATAGAGCATAATCAACTCCACTTTGTTGCATTTGAGATAAACATTCATCTAAATTATCATATAATTCAGAAAAATTTAAATGGCAATGTGAATCTATCAACATACTCCACTCCTTTATTTGTTACAATACAGGTATGGATTGTACTATACTCTTGATCTTTGAATCTTGTACTTTGTCGCTTCTTAGGTAATTTATAATGGCCACCGGTAATAATATATTTGTAATTTCAGCACCATCAGGTGCGGGTAAATCATCGTTAGTTAAAGCATTATGTAACCAAGACCCCCACATTAAAACGTCTATTTCTCATACCACACGCCCTATTCGTCCTGGAGAAAAAAATGGAATTGATTATTTTTTTATTCAGCAAACAGAATTTGAACAATTACTCAAAGACAAACAATTTATTGAATATGCTTTAGTATATGGCAATTACTATGGCACCCATATCGCAACTATCGAAAAGTTACGCCAACAAGGTTTCGATATAATACTAGAGATTGATTATCAAGGCGCTATGCAAATCCGCCAATTATTTCCTAAAGCAGTTTTAATCTATATTTTACCGCCCAACCTTGAAGAGTTAAAAAAGCGTCTAATTGCTAGAAACACCGATAGCGCTGCTACCATAACT
>JAGOUD010000114.1 GCA_018061465.1 Burkholderiales bacterium | reverse complement strand
AATCTCCGACAAAATTTGCCAAGCCTTAATCCTAAAGTGCCGGTGCCACATGTCAAACCAGTTCGAATCAGAAAATGTATTCTTGTCGATTTTATCGAAATCGTTATCTATCAAAAGGTTTTTATAGTATCGTCGCAGCTCACGGCGTTTCATGTTTATTCAACCTTTTATCATTTGATTATGATTTCGATGTTCTTTTTTGTTTTTTGCGTTTTATTTTGACGTTTGCTCCCCGCGCCGGAGGCGTCTGGCTAACAGCGCCTGTTCACCGTTTCGCGCCCAAGCCAGTATTGCAACAGGGGCGCGATAATGGTGGAACGCGCATTGTTAGGTTCCGAACGAAGTGAGTGAATATTTTGCCGCTAAATTTGCTATCCCTAAAGTAGTTATGATGCTGGCGAATCAAAAGATGCGAGTGGCATTACTTACTACTCATTTACCACTAAAACAAGTTGCAACTAGCATTACTACAGATAATTTAAACCAAAGTTTGGCAATAATTATAGAAACACTGACCCGCTATGGTATATCTAATCCAAAAATTGCAGTGTGTGGATTAAATCCCCATGCTGGAGAAGGCGGGTATTTAGGTGATGAAGAATTAACCATAATTAATCCGGTAATAAGACAATGGCAAGATAGGGGATATAATATATCAGGTAGTTATCCCGCTGATACGGTTTTTTTGCAGGCGCAGAAATATGATCTGATTTTAGCGATGTATCATGATCAGGGGCTGCCTGTGTTAAAATACTCGGGTTTTGAAGATGGAGTTAATGTAACGCTTGGGTTGCCAATTATTCGGACATCGGTAGATCATGGCACTGCACTTAATTTGGCTGGGAGCGGCAGGGCACAGAGTGAGAGTTTGATTAGAGCAATAGAACTGGCTATTGAGTATTCAAATAGCGAATAAATATCTGCGTTGGAAGACACAATAAAATCACTGCTTAAGGGTGGATTATTATAGTTTTGATTAAGCATAGAATAAAATAGAAAGAGTCATATGGCACAAAAAAATGCAATTTATGGTCAATCAGGTGGGGTAACATCAGTAATTAATAGTTCTGCATCAGGTGTAATTACTGCATGCCGTGAATACAATGAGCATATTGGTACGTTATATGCGGCAGAAAATGGCATACTTGGGATGCTTAATGAAGAATTAATTGATACTTCTCATATTAGTGAGAATGATGTGCATGCTCTACGCCATACTCCTGGGGGTGTATTTGGTTCATGTCGCTATAAACTAAAAAATCTACAACAAAATCGCCGTGAATATGAGCGGTTAATTGAGGTGTTTTCTGCCTATAATATAGGTTATTTTTTTTATAATGGCGGTAATGATTCAGCAGACACTTGTTTGAAAGTATCTGAAATTGCTAAAGAGCTAGGTTATCCCCTCCATGCTGTTCATATTCCTAAAACTATTGACAATGATTTAGTAATTACCGATAATTGTCCAGGGTTTGGTTCGGTTGCTAAATATGTGGCGATCTCCATTTTAGAGGCTGGAATTGATTTAGCTTCAATGAGTGCGACTTCAACCAAGGTATTTATTTTAGAAGTAATGGGGCGCAATGCCGGCTGGATTGCCGCTGGATGTGCTTTGGCAGCGAGTAATGGTGATGAATTATCGGCACCACATATTATTTTATTTCCGGAAATTGCGTTTAATGAAGAGCAGTTTTTAAATAAAGTAAAAGCTGTTGTTGCTAAAGTTGGCTATTGTGTAGTTGCAGTATCTGAAGGTGTATGCAACGCTGGTGGCATCGCATTAAGCGCTGCTGCGAATAGTTTGGATGATTTTGGGCATGCGCAATTAGGCGGAGTGGCACCGCTTTTAGCAGATTTAGTAAAAAAGAAGCTGAATTTAAAATCGCACTGGGCAGTTGCTGATTACCTACAACGTTCAGCACGGCATATTGCTTCGCGTACTGATCTTGAACAAGCTTACAGTGTGGGTTATGCTGGAGTAGAATATGCAATAAATGGACATAATGCGGTGATGGTGTATATTAAACGCTTAGCGCAAGAGCCATATTTATGGGAAGTAGATCATGCACCGCTTAGTGAAATTGCCAACAAGGAAAAATTTATGCCGCGTGATTTTATTAATGAAGAAGGGTTTTATATTACAACAAAATGTCGCCATTACTTGGAACCACTAATTGTAGGAGAAGACTATCCACCATTTAAAAATGGGATGCCAGATTATGTTAAGTTAAAGCATATTAAAGTTCCTAAAAAATTACAGCCGTTTATATCAGCGCCATAATGAATATGAAGAAAATTACTTTAGGTATAACTGGAGCCAGTGGAATTCCGATTGCTTTTACTTTGCTCCAAGAGTTATTAGCATTTAGGTGTGTAGTTCATTTAGTCATAACCACAGCGGGGATGGTGACCATTAAACAAGAAACTAATCTTAGCCTTTCGGCTAATCCAAGTATTTGTCATGAAGTGTTGTTTAAGCATTTAGAGTTAGTTAATTCTGAGAATTTATATATATATACTAATAATGATTGGTTTAGTCCGATTGCTTCAGGGTCGCATGTTGATGAGGCAATGGTAATTTGCCCGTGTTCGATGGCGACATTAGGTAAAATAGCCGGTGGAATTGGGGATGATTTATTAACTAGAGCTGCAGATGTAATTATGAAAGAACGTAAAAATTTAATTATAGTGCCGCGTGAAATGCCATTTTCAGCAATTCATTTGGCAAATATGCATTCTCTAGCAAAGCTTGGGGTATGTATTTTACCCCCTACTCCGGCATTTTATACTCATCCCAAGAGTATCGAGGATATTATTAATTTTGTGGTTAGCCGGATTCTGGATCAATTAGGAATTGATAACACGCTTATTAAGCGATGGGGTAAGGAATAAATTATCTAATTTTTAGAAGGAGATAAAATATGAGTGATATATTAGATAAAATAAGAGAACAAATAACAACGCATAAAGTTGTATTATATATGAAGGGAGATGCTAAATTTCCCTTGTGCGGGTTTTCTGGCCGAGCAATTAAATGCCTAACTTTATGTGGAATTAAAGATTTTTTAACTGTAAACGTTTTAGCAGATGAAGAAATTCGACAAGGAATTAAAGAGTATTCCAATTGGCCAACTATTCCGCAGTTATATATAAATGGAGAATTTATTGGTGGGTCAGACATTATTGCTGAAATGTATGAGTCAGGTGAGTTAGCTCAATTACTTAAAACATGTTCCTAATCTTTGAGTGTTATGAAAAAAGTAATAGATTTTGAACCGGTCCTTAAAGCTAGGATCTGATTAATGGCTATAGATTATCAAGGTTATGGAGTATAAATTAAAGAGTGGATAGGTTTTTAAATATTGCGCAAATTCGCCATATTGAAGCTGAAGCATTTGCCAAGCATAAATTAAATTTAATGGATGAGGCCGGTGCAGCTATTGCTTATTTAGTTAAAAGCATTATAACTAAGCCGCAAAAAATTTTGATATTGGTGGGACGGGGAAATAATGGCGGCGATGGCGTAGTTGCTGCGTTAAAGCTTCATGCGTTAGGTTATGGAGTGGCTATTTTTCCAGTCAGCGCTAAACTTAATCCTTCAACAGAGAATTTAATTGCCCAATTTACTGCGGATAAGGGTAAGGTATTGACGCGCTTGCCAACTAAATTTGACAATTATGATTTAATTATTGATGCCATTTTAGGTATTGGAATTAATGGTATGCTTGAGGAACGGTTGATTCAATTAATTGATATAATAAATCAAAGTGGTAAGCCGATTTTGGCAATTGATACTCCAACTGGATTAGATCCATTCTCGGCTCAAGTATATGGTAATGCCGTTAGAGCACATTATACGATAACCTTTATTAGTGATAAGCCGGGTTTTTATACTGGGCATGGTATTGATTTAGTTGGCAGAGTTACCTTGGAAACTTTGGTTAATTTAGAAGATTATTCCTTAACTGGTGCTCAGACAGTAACTAAAATAGTAGCTAATGAGTTAGAGCGAATTAATTATTTACCTTTAATCCGTAAAATTCATAATACGAATAAAGGCATGTTTGGCACTGTTGCTATAATTGGTGGTAATTGTGGTATGCATGGCGCTCTATATTTAGCCGCACGAGCAGCGATGTTATTAGGCAGCGGTAAAGTTATTATGGCGCCGATTGATGATAAATTTTTACCGGATTTTCTAACGCCGGAATTAATGCTAACCAGTCCTAAAAAAGTATTAAAAAATCTTAAAGAATACTCGGTAATAGTAATTGGTCCAGGTTTTGGGGTGAATGAAAAAGCGTTAAAAATATTATCTCAATTAATTAGTGCAAAAATACATGCATGTATTATTGTTGATGCTGATGCCTTAAACCTAATTGCGGCTAATCCACAGTTGCATGCTGATTTTAAACTTATTGCCGATAAAATTATTACTCCGCATCCTGGGGAAGCTGCCAGGTTGCTTGGAGTTAGTGTCAATGAAGTGGAGCAAAATCGTTTTGCAGCATTAAATAAATTAAAAATGAAGTTTAATGCTACCGTATTATTAAAAGGTGCAGGTTCATTAATTGAAGATAGCAATTGTATTTATTTAAATCAGACTGGAAATACAGCACTGTCTAATGCTGGGCAAGGTGATACTTTGTGTGGTGTAGCAGCTGCTTTCATAGCTCAGGGAATGGACCTTTCCTCAGCCATACGTCTGGGAGTTTATTTACAAGGTAGCGCTGCTGAAGCGCTTTCTGGCTCAATTGGGTATAATGGAGTACTTGCTACTGAAATAGCCTTAACTGCGAGAAATTTACTCAACCAATTATTGTATAAACTTTAGTCTCCGGATGTGGTGAAATTGAATGAAAATTAGTATAATTTTAGCAACCTATAATTGGTCAGCCGCGTTGGACATAATTCTAGCGCGCTTAAATATAGAGCTTAATAAATATAATAATGTAGAGTTAATTATAGCTGATGATGGCTCTAATAATACAACAGCTGATGTAATTGCCAAATACAAACTGCAAATGCCAAATTTACATCATGTATGGCAGGATGATGATGGTTTTCGTAAAAGTATAATTTTAAATAAAGCAGTGGCTCAATCTAGCGGGGAATATTTATTATTTTTAGATGGGGATTGTATCCCATTTCCGGATTACATTGCACAACAGCTAAAATTAATTGAAGGTGGATATTTTATAGCAGGTAACCGGGTTTTATTATCTAAGTCTTTTAGTCAGGAAATTTTACACAATCCACGGTTATTAGATGATATATTTAACTGGAATATTCTCCAATGGCTTAAGGCTCGTGCGCTAAAAAAAGTTAATAAAATATTACCCAGTTTGCGGTTGGGCAGAGGTAAATGGCGCTATTGTCGGGATATGAATTGGAAGTATCCTAAAGGGTGTAATTTTTCAGTTTGGCGGAAGGATTTTATAGCTGTTAATGGCTTTGATGAATCATTTAGCGGGTGGGGGCATGAGGATGCGGAGTTATTTGTGCGCTTATTACATAGTGGCATTAAAATAAAAGATGGTAGATTTGCTATTCCGGTATTACATTTATGGCATGAACATGCTAGTCGCCATAATGCAGGGGAAAATTCAAATCGACTAATGCAGCGCCTAAATAATTATGATTTTAAGTTTGCTGTAAGTGGGATTAGTAATTATTTATGAAAATATTCGTGATTAATCTTGAAGTTAGTCAAGATAGACGCTCTTTTATAACAAAACAGTTTAATAAAATTGGGGTCAAGTTTGAGTTCTTTAATGCAGTTGACGGGCAAAATTTGGCCCAAAAGTGGAAAAACCGTTGCCGATCAATATTGCATAACCAGCTATTTGGTAATTCAGGTTTTGAAGTAGATAATGAGATTGCCTGTTTTGCTAGCCATTACCTATTATGGAGCGCATGTGTAGAGGCGAATGAGAACTTTATAATTTTAGAAGATGATGTGTGTTTAGACGAGCAATTTAAACATCAATTGCCATTCGTTGAGGGGTTGGTAAATGATCTGGATTATCTAAGATTGATGGCATTAAACCAGGAGGATGAGAAAATTATTCTCAACCAAAATTTGGTGTGCTATTTAAATCATCCCTGTGGTACGCAAGGTTACGCTATAACACCTAGCGGAGCTAGGCGGCTATTAGCTCATGCTGAAACTTGGGGTGAGCCAGTAGATATGTATTTAGACAAGTATTGGATACATGGATTAAGAGCATATTGTTTTATACCAGAAATAATTAAGCATTCTGAAACTATGCCTTCATTAATTAGCAGCATGGCTAAACGCAGTCCCAAATATTTGCCTAAACCACGAGGATTGGTAAAATTAACGCGGGAAATTGTTATACGTCCAGCGCAACAATTAAAACGTAAATTGTTTGAGTTTAGACATAACCTCTTCTTGCAGGTATAATATGTAACTCATAATAGAAGTTTGAAATAACTAAAAAGCGAAATTTTCTCCTAAATAGTTGAATAAGGTAATATGAGCATTTTTAAAATACATAATTATATTAAACTACTTATAATTTATTTGCTACTTTTAACTATTTCCTGCGGCTACATGGTTCCAAGCCACGATATGCTTTTTTATTATTACCCCTGGAGTACTCATCTCCAATTATCCTATTATGACGGACCACCATTAATTGCGTATGTTATTCGACTGATAACTCTTATGATTGGGCAAAATGCGTTTGCGCTTAATTTTTTTGGAGTGGTAATAATCGGTATAACTTATTATGTGATTTTTAAAATTGGTGAGTTGTTAAAAAATGCACAATTAGGGATTCTTGCTGCTAGCATGTGGCTAGTCTATCCATTTTCTACTACCAGATTTATTTTTATTACCCTTAATTATGACTGCCTGGATAATTTACTTAGTCTGGCGAGTGTTTTATTTATTTTACGTTATATAAAATATAAAAAAATAGAAGATATTTATTATAGCGGCTTAATGTTAGGAGGGTTGCTTTTAGCTAAATATACAGGCATTATTCTAATTTTAGGTATCTTTATCTATTTAGTATTTAATTTACCCCAATTGCTCAGGAACAT
>JAGOUD010000004.1 GCA_018061465.1 Burkholderiales bacterium | reverse complement strand
CGCAAGATGTAACTATTCCAGTAAATACTGAACTAAGTATTTCAAATAATCAATATTTAGTACAGCAAACTACTACGGTAATTGCCGGAACATTGGGTCAAATTTCAATACAAAGCTCCATAACTGGTACAGGGCAGCAATTAGCTAATGGTACAGAACTCACCTTAACTGAACCAATTGGCAGCATTGATAAGCTAGTAGTGTTAAGTATGAACGATGGAGCAGGCAGTGAAAGCGATCCAAATGTCCGTTATCGAATACTCCAAGCTATTCAAAACCCTAAACTTGGCGGTACTAAACAAGATTACATTACTTGGGCAACTTCCCAACCAAACATTACTTCGGCTTATGTAGCAGCTAATATATTGCAAACTGGAATTTTATCAATATTCGTACTCTCCGGTACTAATGATCCTGATGTAATTTTAGCTAATACTGCTATGGTATATAACCGCACTAGTACTAAACCTGATATTCAATCAGCCCAAAATTATATTGAAACTCAGCGACCGATTAATGATAATGCCTTAGTATCAACCACCGATACGGAAATTTATAGTGAGGCTAATACCATTAATGTGGGGGTGATCTTAATTCAAAACTTAACCTTAACTACTATCTTGCCTAATTTTAACAACATGACTGTGGCGGATTTGATTCGACGTGAAGTGAGGCGAGCTTTTATCTCCAGCCCGTTATATGGCACACTAATTGGCAATAATAGATATGTCCTACTTAGTGATGTAGTACAAGCAATTGATAGCGGGTTAAGCGTTACTGGTGGGGTTTATGCGCAAATTCTAATTGATCGTAAGGTGGATTATAAAGGCACGCAAGATAATATTCCAATTAATACCCAAATACAGCAAGATAATAACTTATTCTTGGTTTATGACATTGAATATACTGCTATTAATGTATACGTTATGGGGAATAGCTAATGACAAAATTACAAATATTTATTGCTAAAACTCCAGTATACAGCAAAAGCAGCATAATACTAAGAGTTGGATTTTTTGCTGATGATTATAGCTTAACTGAAGTAACCACTATGTGCAGCTTTACGATAAATTTTGGGAATGAGAATATAACTCAAATAAATAATAATCAGTTTTTTGCGAATATTGCTGGTGATGTAGGTATTCAAGCTCTTTATTCGCCACCCACAAATAATTTAATCCAACAAGAAAACCCACCCGAATATATAGCTACTACCAGCTTTGTAATTATGGGAGAAGCTACTTTGCCCAATAAAGATGATATTTATGCCTGTATTAAGCGCGAGGAGCCAGAGGGCGTTTATACACAGGTTGCAGATGTGGAAAGTTTTACTTATCTGGATAACCAAGCTGTTGCCGATATTTTTGCTAATTTGTACAAGAATCTACAAATTGAAGCTAATCAGGTTTATCCAGAATCAACCACTGATTGCGTGGACTGGATATATATGTTATTTAGTGAGGTGTACATCAATACTGAGCAAGGACAGATTAATCAAGTATTGCAATTATTGCGTAATTTGCAAATATTGGCATCAATGAACCCGTTTGACGTAGCAGCAGCTATAACTAGTTACATCTACTACCGAACTAATTTAGCAATTTATGTGTTTATTCAAGAAGATAAGGTAAATCTTGATAAGGCGTGGATTTTAGGTACAGATAAATCAATACTTGGAGTGAATACCTATTTACAGCAAAACCATACTAATTCTAATTTAATAATTAATGTTTTTGATGTTGAACACCAACTAGAAGATACTTTTAAGATTGAACTAGAAAGTTTTATCAGTAAAATTACTCGTGCATATTTTGGATATATGATTGAGTATGCTAAAACACCAGCGCAGTTTAACTTAAATTACGATATAGGCATGACTTATAAAGGCGATCAGCGAATTATCTATTCTTATTGCCTAAAATATAGTGAAGCTGCCTTCTACAAGGTTATCGGGCTAATTAATCCAATCCAGCCAAGCTATATCCAGGATATGCTAATTACCCCCGAGAATGGCTCAATAATTAATACACCAATTAAACTAACTGTAATCGGAGTATTTGTTGATGGGGTAACTGCTGAAATTACTCTAATGTGCCAAATTATTAAAAGCAACAACAACCTTAAAATTATTGGTGATGTTCTCGTTCCGAATAAAAATGGTGAATGTACTTTAACTATTAGCTATGGCAGTATTACCCAAGCAGTTACCTATGTTAGTGAGATGGCAACCCAGACAATAATAGTGTCCAGTGGAGAATGTTAGATGGCTTTTAACCAAAACTATTACTTAACTTGGGAGAACGGTGAGCTAGTTACTGCTGATACCATGACAGCTTTTAGCGATGGATTAACTGCTCAGGTATTAGCTATTACCGATAGCTTCTTACCTGTAATTTTAAGTGGGGGCAATGTTACCGTTGAGGGCAATACAGTTGCTGTAACCGAAGGATATTACCGAGTTGCCAATCAACAAGTAGGATATAATGATATACCTGGTTATTTCTATACACCTGCAGCCTCTAATTTAACGTTAAATAATGGACAATATGTAGTTGCTAGGATAAATATAACTACTATTTCTCAATATACAACCATAGTTAGTGGCAGCGTAATAATAACTGATATCCCTACAGCGCAAGATGTGATTTTATATAGAGCCTATGATAATTGCTCTGGCATTATTCAAATATCACGAGATAATGATTTGCAATTGCTTATTCCAACCATTAATAAAAGCAATCGGCTTATTATAAACAATGCAGAAATTACCACACTACAGCTTGATACTACTAATCAGCAAGTGATTATTTTAGCTATTGCCAAAGATGCATTAATAACTCTACCAGCGGTTACAACAGGCATATATTCATTAATAAATAGCTCTAATTCTGTTATTTACCTAGTACCGAGTAATAGTTACACTATATTTGGTAACACTAAATATTTAATTGCCCCTGGTAGCAGTGTGGAATTAAGCCCACTTAGTATTAATAAATGCTGGGTATTTTTATAAAGGACAACAAATGAGCTTTTTAAACAATCCTGATATTATTGATGATGGTGCTGGTGGCGTTCTTATTAAAGGACGCAGGAGTGATAATGACCAGGTACAATTCGGCAGCAAACTTGAAAATATTAATCTGATGATGCTATTGGGTAGTGCCAGCAGCAATCATACTATGCAATTTTATACCAATGGTGGCGGTAATGATGGCACTGAAGGGATAATTAGATGCAACAATAACCCTACAGGTATAACATTCCCAACTGAAAAAATAGATCGCCCCAAACTGGAAGTTGTAAGTGGCGATAATAGAATTGCTGTTCTACAAGATATTCCGGATGTATCTGAATTTTTAACTCCAGAGGACTTTCCGGCAACTCTTGATAAAAATGGGTGGCAGAAACTACCAAGTGGCTTAATTATACAGTGGGGCAGAGCAGTAATTGAAGGCTATAGATATAATATAATTGCCAACTTCCCTATACCTTTTCCAACGGCATGTTTTGGAGCGATTGCTACAAATAATTTTGCGAATAGTACAGTTGCTGTAGCGTCAGCTGCACCAATTGGCAATACTCAAGTTAATATTTATTTTGCGAAAAATGATTGTGCAACTAATATGAATGTGTTTTATGCGGCTATAGGTTGTTAAAATCAAAACTATATGTTGTGTTATTTCCCCCTAATCGTATTAAATTAATTTTATAGAACATGTTACAATATTGCTTCAGATAACGTATTTTAGGGGCGTAAATTTTGAATGATATTAGTGAAATAACAGGATATATTCTTGACTATATAAAGGGCATGAATATTATAATTAATGGCGAAATAAATGTGGATGATTTGTACAATGAACTCTCCAAGGCGCGCCCTTCTTTAGATTTAAATCAAATTAAAGAAGCCTTAAAAGAATTAGATCAACGGAAAATTTTAAAATATCCAATACACACCACACAACCATCATATCCTATAAGAGAGATGTATGAGGAGAATTATTATGATTATAAATATGCTGAATTAATAATTGAATTGTAGGAAAAAATGGATAATATAAAAATATTTGAATCCAAAAAAGTGCGCAGCCATTGGGATGAAGAACAAGAAAAATGGTATTTTTCGGTGGTGGATATTGTTCAGGTTTTAACTGATTCCGTAAATCCCACAGACTACCTGAAAAAACTACGTAAACGTGATCTGGCTTTAGGGGAATACATAGGGACAAACTGTCCCCAGGTAGACATGATTACAGAAACAAGTAAGAAAAGGAAAACTTTAGCTGGGAATGTTGAACAAATATTGAGAATTATTCAATCTATTCCTTCACCTAAAGCCGAACCATTTAAGCTTTGGTTAGCCAAGGTTGGTTACGAGCGGATGCAAGAAATTGCAGACCCAGAGCGTAGCTTAGACCGAGCACGTGAAAACTGGCAAAAACTTGGTCATAGTGATAAATGGATTCAACAACGGATGATGGGTCAGGAGACCAGAAATAAGTTGACTGATTATTGGAAAGAAAGCGGAGTAGAAAAATCGGATGACTTTGCAAAGCTCACCAACATTATTCATGAAGAATGGACTGGGTTAAGTGTAAAAGAGCATAAAAAGTTGAAAAATCTTCAAACCCAAAATTTGCGCGATCACATGTCAGAAGCTGAACTAATCTTTACTGCACTGGCTGAATTATCTACTCGTAATATTGCCGAAGCAGAAAAAGCCACGGGAGTTATCGAAAATGCTAAAGCTAGTAAGAAAGGCGGAGCAATAGCAAAACGTGCTAAAAATGATTTTGAAAAACAAACCGGACAAAAAATTATTACTAACGAGAACTTTTTAGCCTCAGCACCAGAATTAAAAAAATTACATAAAAAATAGCAACAAATTATAACTTTTGGCTAAAAATAAAGGATTTCTTATTTACGTCCCATACACGTCCCAAAACAAGGAGTAACAGCTGGAGAGGCTTGTAAAATCAAGGTTTAAATAGTGAAGCTACGGAGTCTCTTCTTCCGCACCATTTATACCTTATATCTAAGGTAACTAACATACTGATATAATTATAAAATTCACAAAACTAGCGTTTGTGTTTTTTATATAATTATGCTCCTAAATTGTTATTTTTATCTATTGGTAGATGGTGCTACATCAGTTTATTGTAAAATTTAACTTAGACATTTCTGAAATTAATAAGGGGTAAGTAAAATCATTTACACAAAATTCCCGCCACCATCTTATAGTTAATCATATACAATAGGCAATCCTCGGTTTACTCTATATGCAAGATATTCTCTGCCAAGATTCGTTATAAGACAGTGATTAGACTCGTCGATTAAAATCAGTGAAGCCTGTTTTAGATTATTGATAAAATTTCCATAGGAAATTTTTTGCTGATAAATTTCATTTTTATCATAAGCGTCATAAAAAATTTTTAGTTTATCAATATGCAAGGGTTGTTGCATATTGAGAGTAGATAATAGAGATACTTGTTCATTAAAAAGCCACTGGCTTATATAAAGCATTTTTATTTCAACATTGGCTTTAGCTAAATCCTTAATAAGCGTTCTTAATTTTTCGTTATTTGAAAGATTACTGTCTTTTATAAAGTTTAAAATCATATTTTGCTCATCAGTAATAGTAGTATTTTGGTGGTATTTATCCATCTCGAAAGAATTGGCTAATTGTGATCCTTCTTGTGCTGCTTCCTTACTGGTTGCGGTGTTATCATTATGATTATCTAGCTCTGCGAATAGATCACCGAATCCAATCTTACTTATTCTTTTTAGCAAAATTGTCAAAAGTGGTTCTAGTTTGCAAAAAATATAAAGAGCTAGTCCTACCCATAGAATATTCTTTATTATGGATACAATTGATGGGTTGAGAAGGTAATTCCAAAGATTAGGATGTACCACTATTTCCAGTAACGAAGTATTTGAATTTTGCATTTTCATTTCCTTTATGATTTTTAATAAGAAATAAAGATTATAATGCGCAGATTCACTTCTTATCCTAACTATTTATAGTACCCTAACTTCTGGTTTGAGCAAAATTTTCGATTATAGCTATATTATTTAACGCACCTAGATGGACAATTTTACCACCTTTATATTTTGGGTTCGAGTTAAATATAGGGGTTCCACATGCGGTACAGAAGTTTTTAGATGCTGGTACTGTTGCTTGATATGATTTTAGATATTCTTCGCCTTTGAGTAACTTAAACCCAGTATCTAATACTATAACTTGTGTAGAAAAAGCAGCACCATTGATTTTTCGGCACATGTCACAGTGACAGTTTACAATGGTTCTTATATCATTAGAATTTATTTCAAAATTAATAGCGCCACAATTACAGTTTCGATCGTATTTATGCATTAGCAAACCCTTTTATATTGTGTAAATATGTTCCATCTTATCGGATAAGTATCCTTATAATTTAACTCTGCAGCAAATGACCGGCAAATGAAATTTAATTTGTAACACGCTGTTATATTTTGGTATTAAATTAATAATCATCTCAAAAAATATCTTTCCAGCAAATGACCGGCAAATGAGATTTTTAAGCCCAAAATGGTATATAACGTAATACTTTGCGATTTGCATTCTCGTTATACGGTTTAATTAAACTATTATCCATAGTTAAATTTATCAACCGTGAAATTGATGCGCTATAAGTATTCTCTAAATTAAACCTTTTCCTTAATGAAGCATTATTCATAGGTTCATGATTAACATATTTCAAGCAACAATGTAAATAGCACGCTCTGATTTTATCTTCTGTGCTCATATTATTGAAATCTTTATGACCAAATAATGTTACTTTTGTGTGCTCCCCCACAATAGTAAACTCCGGTGCCGGCAACTGATAAAACTCAGTCTGCGATACTACTTTATCAATTCCGGTTCCACGTATCTCGCAAATACCAATCCGTCTCATAAAGCTGGCTATATACTCGTTTCTGCTTCTCGGGGGCGTATCTAAAAGTCTGATAATATCAATAATAGGTGCTCCAGGATTAGTAATCTCTAGCCGATCTGCAAATATTTCAATCATTGGAGATGTACCCGATATAGTAAAGTCTTGATGAATAAGTGCATTTACTACTAATTCGCGAATAGCAAGTTCTGGATACATACGTACAGTGGTTCTAAGAGCCTTACCGATAACTTCATGACTAGGCACAAAAGAGTCTATAGATTTAAATATTTGATAAAATTCGCAAGCATAGCCTTTAAAATGTTCAATTTCTTGGATTGTTTCAATTCTGCTATTATTTTTATATAAAATCACTCTAACTGTTTTATTTTTTAGATGCTGAAATGATTTTAGTTTTTTGGCAAGAAGTATAGCGCCTAGATTGGTTATTGTCCATTTATCCGGAATAATTGAAGGTACTATTAATCTTTCTTCAGATAAACGATTAATTATGCCTGTTCGATTCTCCGGTAAGGGTAGTTTTATCATATCAAAAAATGTTGGATAATCTAGAAGCTGTAGTACATCTTCTTCCATTACATTTTCAGCAGCAGATTGCAATTCAAATGGAGTTTTATCTAAAGTACGCCATAGTCTCTTGGCTATTTCCGGAAAATCTTTTAATGCTTTTTTATATGAGCCAATTCGTATATATTCTGACCCCGTAAATTTAACAGGAGTATGTTCCGCACTATTAATTTCCAAAATAATAACTTTTCTCTTATAATCTAGATCCAAATCTAATTTATAAAAACAAAAATAGACACGTGGCGATAATCTCTGCAATAACCAATTAGTTAACTCTTTATTACCAATTTTACTTGTAAACGGATTAAATGAGGTACCAACTATTTCATGAGTGGCATCAGCTACGCCCCACACTAAATATCCGTGAGATTTACCTTTAAGGGCCGCAGAATTAGATAATGCTGAAATATATTGCCCAACATTATCTGAATCAACTAGATTCTCTTTAAACTCTACCCATTCAGTTTCCTTGGGTAGACTTATCAACTCTTTTAGTAAGCTATGAAGGAAATCGTGATTCCGCTCTAATGTCATATATAAGGTACTTATAAATATTATATAGTTTAGTATGTGGTGTTTCCGAAACAAGCACATACATACTGTGTTGCAAGGGATTTCCCTGATTTGCCGTTTTTAAAACAAGCAAAAATAATTATGTTTTATCCATTTGTTATTGCAGTTATATTGTTTCTTCTTCTAAATAAAATCCCGTAGGAAGTATAGTCTTGTATAACAGTAAGCTTAAAAAAATAAACGGAATTGTACACTTTAAGGTTGACAAATTAAGTCAACTATCCTAAAATGGGGGTATATAAATAAGGATTTTACCATGAATTTATTAGCATTATTAAAGCAATTCCCCAATCAAGAAACATACATTAAATATTTGTAAAATGCCAGCTGGGGTGATACTCCAAAATGTGTTTATTGTGGCAATGAAAATATACATAAAATGCCTAATGAATTACGCCATCACTGTAATGGATGCCATAAATCTTTTAGGATAACTGTAGGTACAATATTTCACAATAGCCATGTTGATTTACAAAGATGGTTTATCCTAATAGCTTTAATAATGAATGGTAAAAAAGGATTAAGCGCTTGCCAAGCTGCTATAGATATGGGGTTACGTCGCCCGACGGTTTGGTCTATGATGCACCGAATACGTAAAGCTAGGGGTACAGATGAAGCTAAATTATTGTCTAGTATAGTTTAAATGGACGAGTGCTATATTGGTGGTAACTCCCGCAAAGTGTTAATCAGCGTGCAAAATTGACCCATGTTCAGCGTCGAATTTTGACCCACCCCTGAGCCAAATATTGTACCTTAAATTTAGTTATTTCCGATTCTTAATCTATAACTCTCATTACCGGTTTCAACAATATCACAATGATGCGTTAAACGATCTAACAATGCTGTTGTCATCTTGCCATCCTCAAACACTTTTACCCATTCCGCAAAGCTTAAGTTGGTTGTAATAATTAACGATACTTTTTCAAAAGCTTGCTAATTAAATGAAATAACAAAGCCCCACCAGCTCCCGAAAACGGCAAATACCATAGTTTATCCAATACCACTAAGTCAAGGAATTTTAAGCTGTTAATAATGCTCCCAGCTTTACCCATAAGCTTTTCTTGTTCCATTGTAGTTTGACTAAAATCAAATTGATCCATACTGCGGCTAATTGGAAACTTTGCAGCACTAATTTGGTAACTGATTGATCTAGCTCTGCGGCTACGTAACTCTGCTTGTAACAGTTGTTCTAAAAATTTCTCTTTAGAGAGCTTACTAGAAATTGGCGTTTATTCCATTTCTACTAGTGAATCAATTATTCCGTACAGTCTTAATTCTTTGGCAAGTGAGATTAATTCAAGCATATTGCACTCCCAATAAGCCATTATAACGACTACAATCTGACCATGGCTCTTCACGTAACTCATCTTCAAACTCGCCCAGCTTAGGCTTATGAATTACTTCTCGTTGATATTTATGATTTGTTTCATCATTACGCAGAACTTTACGTATCGTATTACGTGATATGCCTGTCTCTTGGGCAATCTCCTCGAATTGATGCACCTTTACGATGGTATTTTAGTCTTATTTTCCTGATACTTTCCATTATTAAAACCACTCATTCTCCCGCTCAGGTTAAAGCAGTATTTTTACATATTCAGAGGTGGGTCAATTTTCAACGCTGATTAACAAAGCTAAAGTAGCCCAAGATGGTTTAATTCTCACCGAAGATCAACTTCAGATCTTGGAAAAAGCTAAGTTAGAAAAAGAAGCACATGGCGAAATTGAAACTGAACATCCTGGTTACTTAGGATCTCAAGATACATATTATGTTGGTAATATGAAAGGTGTTGGACGGATTTATCAACAAACATTTATTGATACATACTCAAGAGTGGCATTTGCACAGCTTTATACTGAAAAAACTGCGATTACTGCAGCTCATGCATTAAATGAGAAAGTCTTACTTCGGTTTCAAGAACATGAAGTTCCAATGCTACGGATTTTAACCGATCGTGGAACCGAATATTGCGGCTTAGTTGAGCATCATGCTTTCCAATTATACTTAGCCATTGAAGATATTGACCATAGTAAAACAAAAGCGCGACATCCTCAAACTAATGGTATATGCAAGAGATTTCATAAAACCATGAATGATGAATTTTACAGCATTGCATTTAGGAAAAAAATTTATAACTTAGTTGAAGAGCTACAAATTGATGTTAATGAATGGATGCGTAAATACAATGAATTTCGCCCACATTCCGGAAGGCATTGCTATGGTAAAACGCCAATGCAAACCTTTTTGGATAGTAAACATAGCGCTCTAGGGAAAAGATGTGATATGCTAATGGGGAAATCTGACAACTTTAGTTATCTTACAAAAGCTGTCAGTTAAGTAGGGATTGTAAGATGAAGTTTAAACTTTTACAGTTAACTTATATAGTTCAAGGAGTTCTCATTTGGGCTTCTTGAAAATAATTAAAACCCTCAATTACTATTTATATTATAATTTCAGTAGAAAATTGATACAAAAATGATAATAATTAAGCATTTCAAAAATAAGGCTCAAAAAATAGTTATCATAAATAATTACTCTGAATAGAAGGTAAAATAATTATGAATCTTAATATGCGAAATGTAGGACATGGATTAAATGTTTTTATTAATACTAATCTAATGTTAGATTGCGGAAGCAGAAATTTGAGTGCTTTTCTTTATAACTTTACTAAATCTACATTTTTACCTAATGTTAAAGTTTTTGTTCTTTCTCATTTACATGGTGACCACTATAATGGTATATTTTCAGTTCCAGCGTTACCAAAGCTGGATAAATTCTATATCCCTGGCATACCTAATATAAGCAGTGATCCGGATATAATTATAGATTTTTATGCACTACTATTAAGTATCGGATCAGTTTTAAGTAAAAAAATTGTATTAGTAGATCTTTTACAAGAGTTGAAAATTAAATCAGGTGATAAAAATATTCCATGTCAACTCTTATATAATAATTTAAAAGGTGTAAACCTTAGTCCGGGATCTTCATCTTTATTTGATATTATATGGCCACCAAAGAATCTTGATCCAAATTCAGCATTGGTGAAAAGAATAAAAAAAGTATTAAATATAGTTAAAACTTTAAATTTACATAAGAAAATCGAGGGTTTAAATGATTTAATTGGAACATTTCGCCGGATACTTCAAGATTTAATAAACAATGGTAACTTAAGCCACGACTATCATATAGGTTGGGATAATTTTTTTGCTAAGTTAATTATTTCCGACATACACACTATAGAAAAATTAAATGGCATCCTAATAAACTTAGCCGATGATTTATCTTTATCTTTTATAATGTATGAAGATAAGCATCGCGAGCTGCTTTTTTTAGGAGATTTAACTACACCAAGAGTAAAGAATGCACTTGATGCAATACCTATTACGCCTGGGACTATATTTAACACCGATATGTTACTTCCACCACATCATGGAACAAGATGGCATAATGATATGAATAATATATTTACATCTCATTGTTTATCATCACTTGATAAGAATGACTTTATTTCTTATTATAAAGACAAATTGCTGTCTACTATTACTTCATCAGGTAGTTTATGGGATACTAATTCACATAAAAATATTACGGTTACAAGCTCAACTAGCGTTACGCCATATGCACCATAACATTTTAAATTTAATATTAAATTGATGCTCCTCCTATGTATAAAAAGCATATCAAACTAATAAGGATTACATATAATTTGATGGTAAGAGGTGGCACAATTATAAAATTATAGAATTGCTACACCTTGCTAGTACTACACCAGGTAAGTTTTTATATTAGCTTTATCTAGTTTCACAATTACTATTGCCTAACAAGTATGACATGTAATAGTCATTACTTAATCCCACTATCTACTAAATTAATTAATGTATTGTATGCTTTACGAGCATTTTCTACATCCAAATTTAAATATTGTTCTTTTTTGTAAAATTATCAAACTTAATTGATGAGTTAAAACCGTCAAAAATAACAGGGTTATCTTCGCGTTGTTCTGCAATTCTATGCAACTGACGATATGCTAAAATTTTAGCAGATTCTTGAATATCACTACTTAATTTAGTTTTTAAATCATCTGGTAATTCTTTTATATCCTTGATTTGTTAATCAGCGTTGAGAATTGGCTAATTGTGATCCTTCTTGTGCTGCTTCCTTACTGGTTGCGGTGTTATCATTATGATTATCTAGCTCTGCGAATAGATCACCAAATCCTTTTATATTGTGTAAAGATGTTCCATCTTATATGGTAAGTATCCTTATAACACATTAATTCAAATATATTGGGGTTTGCAAGAGCTGAGCCCCTGATTCAACATATAATTTACTGTAATATGATCATGATAAAATAACTTCTTGATTAATTATTCAAGAAGTAAACGAATGAGTTATGTGTTAGATGATAAATATAAAAATCATGAAGTTTTTTCTAAATTGACTAACTACATAGCTTTTTATGAAGATTTTGCAATATCAATAATGAAATTTCCAACTTATGGAACGACATCTTTTATTAATCTTGATACCTATGCGTACTCGTCAATCGGAGCAACGCTAGAATCAATAAAAATGATTTTGAAAGCCGGACAAATTAATGATGCTTTTGCATTATTAAGGAAATATCATGATTCAACAATTATAAATATTTATTCAAATCTTTATATTTCAGACCATCTTGCGGAAGGTGCGGTATTAGTAGACAAGATTAATAATTGGCTACATGGAAAAGAAAAAATGATTCGTTATGAAAAAATGTGTGAATATATAAAAAAATCAGATAAATTAAAAGCAATTACTGAATTATTTCATAAAGATAAAAGATATGAAACAATTAGAAAAAAATGTAATGATCATACACATTATAATTTCTTCCATAATTTAGCTATAAATGATAAGCAAATTTATAATAATACCCGTATTCAACTATTAAATGAATTTTTATGGTTCTTACAAGATTTATTGATTCAACATTTGGCCTATATATTTTATTTACATGACCATTATACGAGCTCGAGTGATTATATTGATTATTTGGAAATTAGTGAAACCCCACCTATAGATAGTCAATATTGGGTTGCTTCATTTATTCAAGGTACTTTTAATTCGGAAATCAAATTACGCAGAATAGATATTTATAACGAAATTAAAAATAAAACTAATATGCACTTAAATTAATAAATTGGATGATGAAAATATGAGTTTTAGCGATGATATAAAAAATAAATTGGTTAATGCTGTTATTCAATTCATTAATGAAAACCAGATATTGCCTAATGATGATACACATTTAGATTTCCTCTCCGAATTTTGGGATTTAGATCGGCTTCCTTCAGAAGATTCAAGGTTTAGTTCTGCTAGAGAAGATATATGGCAACATATGATAAACAATAGGGATTGGGAGGCTAATTATTTATTAAAAACCAGGTTTAAATTAAAGCAATTAGATGATAAGAAGTTGATTTTATTTATTCAACAGTTACCAAGATTTATAATGCCGGAGCTCATTGAAAGTTATTCATCAAATATTAAAGCATGCCTTCAAAATTCTGATTTTGAGCTACAGTACTATATGAAAGATAATGAAATAAAGCTCAGTATTTTTCAAATTAGTAATTATGAATTACGTCCGTCAGGAATTAGTAGGAATTTAATACCTTTTTTTCTTGAAAAAGCTGATGCTGTAATAGATGAATATCCATGCTTTTTACTTAAATATGATAACTGGGATGATTATACGAATAAAACCATGTTTGATATATCATATTGTCCAGTAAAATGGGAGAAAATATATCTATGTAAAATTAAAATAATGAAGATAGGAATCAATAAAACATGGGATATTCTAGAAAATAAATTTGTTGAACTTTCTAATGAATTTTGTTCACTGGGACAACATATAGAATATTATAAAAAATTGGAAAAAATTGTAGAACAAGAACAATTTTACAATATCTTATATGCGCTAAAAGATGCAGCCTTCTTCCCTGGTATACAAGAAAAATTTTCTTCTGATGATATATTTAATACCTCTCTTATTAGAATGAATAATGTTGAACGATTGCTCAGAACAGCTCGGATTCAAATTTCTAATGACGATTTGGCAAATTATTATAAACTTAAATATAGATTTAAGCCAAATTATGCTGATGAGGAGCGCATTATTAACTTTAATTTTGTAACATCTGAAGAGCATTCTAACCGGGTATTTGCTTTGATTGGTAAAAATGGAGTAGGAAAAACACAATTATTATCTAAATTAGCAAGTAGTATTGCACAGAATAATATTAGTAATTTTTGCAATAAAAAACCTAGCTTTGCAAAAATATTTACCATTTCTTATAGTGTATTTGATAGGTTTGAGCTTCCTAAAACAAATGCTGAGTTTAATTATATTTACTGTGGCTTTAAAAAAACGAATACTGAACTATTCTCCCAGAGAGAAATAGATGAAAAAATTCAACAAACAATCATTAAGCTTAGTACCAGAATTGATTTAAAAGAAAAATGGTATTCCATTCTTCAAGGTTTTATTGATCAGAGTCTGTTGAATTTAATTGTGAAAAATCATGGCACGGACCAAAATGAAAAACTAACTATTATTGAGGATAATTGGCAATTATTTTTTCGTCAATTGAGTTCAGGACAATCAATACTTTTAAATTTAGTAACAAGACTTCTAGCAGAGATTCGTTATGACTCATTAATTTTATTTGATGAACCAGAAACACATCTTCATCCCAATGCAATATCTGAACTTATTTCTACAATATTTTATATCGTAAATTTATTTGAATCATTTTGCATTATATCTACACACTCCCCTATAGTAATTCAGCAATTTCGAGCAAATAATGTAATAGTATTAGAAAAAGCTGGATCAAAATGTATTGTATCAAAATTAGAACAAGATTCTTTAGGCGAAAATTTAACCGCGATAACAGATAATATATTTGGGAATAGGAATATTCCGCAATATTTTACCAATCACATACAACATTTAGTGAAACAGGGGTATGATTATAATAAAATATGTACATTATTATCAACAGAAGAAGTTCCTCTTGCATTAAATACAATGTTATATATTAAAACTTTAATCAAGCAGCATCATGAAAAATCTTAAGCAATATAATGAAAGTAGTATAGATTTTTATAATTTGGTAGTATGCTCTAAAAGAAATCCACACTTAAAGCAGCGATTATCATTATTGACTCAGCTAATAAAGATATCATTTGAAGACTATGATAATAAATTTGCTAATAACAATTTAAGACAATTAAAAAAAACAAATTCACAAAATTGTTCTAAATCAGATTTTGATGAGCTTTATAAATTTAGAAGTAAGCCGTTTCAAGACTTTCTAATTAATTTACGAAGTATTCAAGAAGTAACAATCGCAAATACATGTCAGTATTGCACAATTAATAGTCATCATACATTGGATCATTTTTTACCAAAAAGTGATTATTGGGAATATATTGCGCACCCTAAAAACTTGATACCAAGTTGTTCTGATTGCAATAGCAGACGAGGTTATGAAGCTGATTTATCGTTAAATCTATATTTAGATCAACTTCCAGAATTACAGTATTTATTTGTAGATATTTTTTTAGAAGACGAAGATATTAACTTTGAGTTTTATATTAAGAATATTAATGGGATTAATCAAATTATTTATAATAAAATTATTTACCATTTTAAAGAGCTAAACCTATTGGAAAGAATGAAATTGTCAGCAATAAATCATTTTACCGAGTTTTATAATTTAGTCATAAATCAATTGAGAGTCACAGACTGGGAAAACATAAAATTAACTACGGTGAGGTCTGTGTATAATAATAAGAATGCATATGGTCATAATCATTGGAAGTATATATTACAAGAATCTCTAATTAATAACGAAGTTTTTAAAATAAAATGTTTGGGTAGTATATGAGTCCGTCATGCCATAAATTTTGATAAGTACCAAGTTGTACCATTATATTGATTTACATAGGGGAGTTTCGACCGCATAAGTGGTCCATTCTACCACCGCGCGTGACACAATTCCCTATGAGCCATAATTAATATGGTAACAATTTTTAGTTAAATTTTAATATAAAATAGCTTATTTGGCTTTAAATAATTTTCCTAAATATATTTTAATTTTAGACCTAATTGAATTTGGTGTAATTTTTATCCAAGATGCACTACCATAAGAACAATCTGGAGCAAGTCCGCCAATGTGTTTATTAAATTTATTATAAGTATTAAATGAGACTGTACAAATTTTATTAGATGCTAAATCTACATGGTAGATTATGTTTAGCTTTTTTGCTATATATCCATTGTTGTATTTAGTACATATGCTCTTATTTGTTTTTTCATTCTCTGAGCCAGCCCAAAATCTGCAATGAATTATGCTAGATGTGAAAATGTTAAAACGATTAATTCTCAATCAGTAAGTGCAATACTATAAAAACTCAAATTCAAACATCTGCCAGGAGCAAAAATTAATTGTGTATTAGATAATGCAAAATATCAAAAAATATTGCAATATCCGATGACATTGCTAAAAATCTAAATATTAAATTGCATTACCTATCTGCATATTCTCCCAATCTAAATTTAAGTGAACGACTAGGGAAATTCATGCATAAACCCGTCACTAATAATGGTTATTATGAGTATCTTGGATATTCAATATTATCTTTTCTGCGGAATATTGATAACTTTAAAAACGATTTGCACAATTTGCTTCCTTTTAAATTTCAGAAGTTAAATTATGGTGGGGGCAAATTTGGTAAAATGATTTGACTTGAGTATATTAAAATTGTGAGATAATTATAATGTATGAGCTTAAAAAGAGCAGTTGTATTTCTGAACCACATATGATACATGGATAATTAAATATATTATGGAACATATGCATGCACTTTTTGGCGAATCCCAAAAATATCAATTTTATTTATAAATCAACCAGTCGCCATTATTTTTATTTTTTAATTACTCTTTTTAGAATGATGTGTTATAAATTATTCAATTACAGTTGCCTCATTCAGCATTTTTGCGCTTATAACATCCTAGTAATAATAGTTCATTTTTTAGTGAAATTAATAATTAATCGGTAAAAATATTAGTCTAATATATTTGGCGGTTTATTTCTGTAATGCTAATTAATACAGTAGTTATTAGCTGATTATACCTATTCACTTTTTAGCGAATTATTTATAAAACAAATACAGCCCATAAAAGCCACCTTGAGTTAAATAAATATTGTATAATGCAGCATTAATTTTTTAAACAGTGTTATTTCAATAGCTTATAGGAAATTTCAATTTCTTATTGCGAGGGTTTAAGTTCTTTGTTTGTGTAGATTAATTAAATTAAATACACATGGAGTACTAATGCAATTCAAAATATTTCAGCAAATTGTAATATTTTGAGTAAACTAGAAGTCATAAGGGCATCGTTTATTAATAAAATTAATAGTGATAAAATTTTGAAGCGACGCGGTTGTAATGTTATAACTATGAAACTTTATAAAATAGTTTATTGTTACAAGGTAATACAAAGATAGAAATCTAGTAAAAAATTAAGCTAAGCTAAAAAATTATGCCATAATATAAAAGAAAAATGATGGTTAATCTGTAGATTAAATGATACTCACTTAATTGATGAAATATGTATTTTAAAAGTTCCAAACTATAAAAATATCTATCTCATAGAAAAATCTTAATTTGAGGCTATTAATCTACTGACTTTAATTCTATTTTTGGAGAAAAAAATATGTTCACAGTTAAATTATTACATACACCAGAATTAATTGCCGATGCCTCGGCATTACTATATCAAGTTTACATTGAAGAGCTTCAGTGGAAGTTTGCCCCTGATAATCCTTCAGAGTTAAGAATAGAAACTGGAAATGGCAGAAAATTTTTAGTTGACAGATTTACTGAAAAAGCAGTGTGGTTCGGTGCATTTGAGAATAAAAAGCTTATTGGTTGTATGCGGTTGACTAAACCAGACAGTAATAATAAATTTGAATTAGAAGGTTACCAGAGCAGTAAAATTGTACATAAATATTTACCAAAGCCAGAGGTGGGGGTAGAGTTATCAAAGATTGCCGTTCAAGGGAAATATGCTGGTCAAGGCGTTATCAAACGAATGTGGTTAGTTTTGTTTAAATATTGTGAGGCACATAAGTTATCTGTTATATGTACTACTCATAACGGTTATTTAAAAAATATGTTTAAACGTATGGGATTTCCTTTAGTAATGGAACATGCTTTTAAATATGAGCCATTGGATCCGCTACCAGTAAATTTATATGTGACTGATTCTCAGAAACATATTTCTGATATGGTTTACGCATTGGAGTGTTTAGATGGAGATTTAAATCCGAATAGCTCTAAAATATTTAGGGCTCTTGAATTAGTTGCGCCAGTTTTACCAGTCTCCACATATTGGCATGATGTTAATGGCGTTGTATTGGGTGTTAATGAACATTGCCTAAATAGAATTGGTTCCTCTTATCAAGATATTGTGGGAAAATCTCCTTATGAATTTTATCCTGAGCATACAGCAGAACATATAGTTTCACATAATACACAAGTTATTCGTAGCGGTGAAATTATGGTACAAGAGGAATGGATTGAAGATATTACAACTGGAAAACCCAAATGTTTTTCATCTACCAAGGCGCCTCTATATGATGACGAAGGTACAATTATTGGTGTCATAGGATCTTTTGTCGAAATTACTGGAGAAAAAGAGGCCGAAAAATTAAGGCTTGAAAATCAAGCGCATTTAACAGCGGCGGAACAACAAGAAGAATTTAAAAAAATAGTCGGACAAATGGTACACGACATCCAATCCCCAATTACTACTTTAAATACATTAGTTCAGACGCTAAGTACAGTTGAAGAACAAACGCGTATTACCATACGCCGGGCAATTATGAACATTAGCGATATTACCAACCATATGTTAACCAGGTATAAATCACGCGAAGATAATGGAGAGTTAAGCGAAAATAACCAAAAACAAAGCTTATTGGTCTCGTCCGTACTCTCTGACATATTGAGTGAGAAACGTTATGAATATAAAGATAAATCAATTGAGTTTATTGATGAATTTGAAGACGACAGTTTATTTGCTTTTATTAAAGTTGAACCAAGCTTATTTAGACGGGCAATATCTAATCTTATAAATAATGCAGTACAGGCTTTATATAAAAATGATGGGATGATTAAACTGAAGCTGCGTGTTAATGATGAATGGGTTTTCATTATACTAGAAGATAATGGATGTGGTATACCTAAGGATATACTTAAAAAGATTGAAGAAAAAAAAGCTGTTACCGCAAATAAGGATGATGGGCATGGGCTAGGGTTATCACAGGTGCGTGATATGCTAGAAAATAATTATGGCACCTTTGAAATTTATTCGCGAGTTGGGAATAATCATGGAACTAAAGTAAATTTAGATTTCCCACGTGGATTAACTCCAGAGTGGATAGCGCTGGAGATTGTATTAACTTCTGATTCTATTGTAATAATTGTAGATGATGATGAATCTATTCACGGTGCTTGGGATGCTAGATTACAATTTATTCAGCAAAAAATGGACAAAATTATAATAAAGCACTTCATTGTAGGTAATGAGGCATTAGAATTTATAAATCAATTAAGTGCAAAAGATATAAGTAAAGTTCTATTATTAAGTGATTATGAATTAATGGGGCAGAATTTAACTGGATTGGAACTAATTAAGCAAAGTAAGTTAAAAAATGCTATTTTAGTAACTAGTCATTATACTAATATGGACGTTAGACAAATGGCAGCTAAACAGGTAGTTAAAATTTTACCTAAAGATTTGAGTTCTAAAGTCCCTATCAAGGTTGACCTTGGCTCGGCACATAACAATAAAGATGAACTTCTTAATGTACATATGGTGTTTGTGGATGACCAACCAGAAGTTACCAATAGTATTGTTAATACGCATTATAAACATTTAGTTATAGATAGTTATACTAATCCCTATGAGTTTTTAGCTAATGTTGATAAATATCCTAAAGATACCACGATTTTTCTGGATAATTTATACTTTATGGAAAATCGAGCTTATGATATAGATGGAATCCAAATAGCTAAACAGCTGCATGAGATAGGATATACTCGGCTGTTTCTCTTATCGGGAGAAAATTTCTGCACTCCAAAATATTTAACCTTGGTTTCAAAGGATGATAAAGAAAAATTAGCTAGACTAGATAAGCTGTAACTATATTTTTAGGGTAGCTCTTAATTTACTTCATATAAATAAGAACGTACTGTATAAAATGCTAAAATTTTTTGCGCTTAAAATGAATTGTTAACTTGCTGGAAAAACTTGTCTGCTAATGTTATAATGCTGGTTAGTAAGGTAGATAACGCTCGTTAAATCTACTTAACTTAAAGTTAGGTATTGAAAAGGAATAAATATGTTTGAAACTACTGACGGTAGAACAATTGATATTGAAGAAATTAGCTGGGATAATGCCAGTAAATTATTACAAAAGTTGCAACCAGATTTGGTTAAATTTATTAATGCAGTATCTCCTGATAAAGAATTAACGCTATATAAAGCAAGTTACCCGTTTGCTACTTCAATTATTAAAAGTGCAGATATTCAATTACCGTTAACTGATGGAGATACAATTTCTGTTAATAGCAGCAATTTACCGCCGCAACTAGCTAATGATTTGCGGTATAATGAGAGTAACCGAGTACCATTAGGGATGTTACTCAATAAAAATGCCGAATTTTATACACAAGTTGGCTCTAGGGTTATGCCTTATGAAGTATTATCACCGGGTAGTATATTTGGTCTAGCTAAAATTGTGGATAGTGTAATTCATAGAACCAATGTACCTTCCGATGCTGATCCTTTTACTGCCGATTTAAGTGCTGGCGCCCGCTCTATATTTATGTTGTCTAAAATCAGCAATGGTGTTAATCATCGTAAGTTAAAGAAGGCGTATAGTCTAACCCTCAACCAGCCAGAAGGATATGATGATCATTGTTTAGTATTTAAAGAGCTGGTAAAAAATAGCTCATGCGACTGGCGGCTGGAAGTATTATATTTTTCTAATAAATGGTTGGACAAATTAAATGACTCAGCTTGGTCATCAATTTATAATGAACTATTGAATATTCATCGTTCATCGTATAAAGTGTGGCATAACGATATAAGAGGATGGCATGCCGCCTTTAATTTGATTGAGCACGAAAAAAATTTAGGTGACTTTATGCCGTATTCACTAGCTACTACTAGACATTTATTTATCATTGCAGCTAATAGTGCTCCTGGGTTTAGACCAGCAACTAATGAATTATCCGCTCCGGTTACATTTTTACAAAAAGCTTACATAGATGATTATGAGTTAACTAATCAACCCGTAATTATGGAACCAACACAATTTGTGCATACCACGAAGTTACCAGTTTATTATTCATTAAACCATCCCACCTTAGTGGAGTCTAACACAAAAACTTTACGCAGCCATAGCAATATTAAAGTTGTGGATCAAATTCAGTACGTGACCAAAAAATACTGCGAAGGTATATTGAAGAATTGTAGAAAAAGCGCTCCTTCATTATATCAGGCTGCATCAGCAATACAATTTTCGTATTACCATAATGACCCCACGGATTATAAGCAAATCAATAATAGCACTGTATTATTTGATGAGGATAACCGGTTTGGTTTTGGGCAAAAAAAAGGTTATCCATTTAGTGGACCGTTTACCAATGGTTGTATTAAAATTAATCCTAATTCTGTATAATAATACTCTATTAGATGAGTGCAGGGGAGCAGATTATACTCAGGTAATTGGAATACTGAGTGCGCAACTATTTTAACAGCTGGTAGGTTTAATCAACCGTACGAAAAAACCATACAGTTGATAATAAATTTTCTAATTTATATTTTGGTTGATTTAAAAAATGCTATTAGATTATATGGTTTTTACATAAGATATAATGGTTTCGATAATTTGACTGGGTTTCATTGCTGAGGTATTCACTTTAAAATCAGTGATGCTGTCATACTGTTCTTTTCTAATTTTATATAATTCAGTTATTTTGCTAGTAATATCTACATTATTAAATAAAGGGCGGCGAGTTATAGATTTTGATAGTCGTGTTACCAAAATATCAATGTTGGCATATAATTGGATTATAATGGCATTTGTATTAGCAAGTAGTGCTCGGTTCTCTGAGCACATTATACAACCTCCACCCAGTGATAAAACGAAATCAGGACAATTATTGATTTGGTGACGTAATTCATTAGTTTCGCGTTTTCGAAAACCCTCTTCTCCTTCAATTTCAAAGATGGTAGGAATATCTACTCCACAATGCTCTTCAATGCTTTTATCTAAATCAATAAATTCTTTGCATAATCTATAAGCTAATATTTTGCCAATAGTACTTTTACCTACTCCGGTAATGCCAATTAAAACTATATTTTTCATGGATTAATAATAAAATAAAAGCCACGCAAAATGCGTGGCTTTAGACCAATTAGTTAGTCTTAGCTTGCTGCAGGAGCTGAAGCATCTACCGATACAGTGGCAGGAGCTGAAGCCTCTACAGTTACATTTGCAGGAGCTGATGCTTCTACAGTAGTTGTAGCTGTTGGTTCTGATGCAGCAGGAGCTGAAGCATTGTTGCTAGTAGAGTTCTCATTATTAGAACACGCAACTAAAGCAACACCCATAAGTAACATAGCCAGGAATTTTTTCATTCGGAAATCCTCTTAAAATAGTAAACATTAAATAAATAACGTACGTTAAACAACAACAAGTGGCATGATTATATCACACTTATTATGCAGCAACTCATTTTTTTATATTTAACTCACGTTCATACTAACCATGTTTATTATTTATTGCATAATTATATAGCAAATCTTTATTTCCACCCATGATTTTATGTGTAAGCGCCACAGCTTTTTTAGGCGGTAGTTCAGCCAATAGTGCTTTTAAAGTATTAATCTGCTGGTCCGTTAGATTATCACTTTGGTTAAGGTTTTTTATTAGAGGTTCAATTATTAAGACAAATTCACCTTTTTGCTGGTTAGTATCAGATAATATAAATTTTAATAATTCATCTGCAGGGAATTTTACTATGGTTTCAAATTGTTTAGTTAATTCCCGCCCCATGATAATGATCCGTTGCGGTCCTAAACACTTAATAATATCAGTTATACAATCAACAATTCTATGCGGGGCTTCATAGAGGCATATGGCATAATCACTGTCATACCATTGCTCCACAATTTTACAGCGTCCAATAGTTTTAGAAGGAAGAAAGCCATAAAACAGATGTGGTATAGATAATCCAGATACTGCTAATAAACTAATATAAGCACAAGCACCAGGTAGCGGCGAAATGGGGAACCCTGATTGCCTAACTCTAGTGCATAAGCGTGCACCTGGGTCAGAAATGCCTGGAGTTCCCGCATCGCTAATTTGAGTTATGGTTAGCCCATCAGCTAACCATGAAATTACTTTTTCAGTGAGCGTTACTTCATTATGTTCGTGCAAAGCTATGAGCCGTTTAGTTTGAATGTTATGCTGATTAAGCAAATATTTGCTAGTTCGAGTGTCTTCACATAAAATGATATCTGATAGTTGCAAAATCTCTAAAGCACGTAAACTAATATCTTTTAAGTTACCAATCGGGGTAGCACAAATATATAACATATTATTCTTACGGTAATAAAAAAGGCTACTTACAAATTAGTAGCCCAAATATCCAAACTAAATAAATAAATAATTGTTATCTACCGCGTTTTGGCAACATTTGCGAGCGTACTTTTTTATAATGACGCTTAATTGCAGCAGACATTTTTCTTTTTCTTTCTGTGGTTGGTTTCTCATACGCTTCACGTGAGCGCAGCTCAGTTAGCGTGCCAGCTTTTTCCACAGCTTTTTTAAAACGACGTAGTGCAACATCAAAATATTCCGCTTCTCTTATTTTAACTTCAGGCATATATTTTCCATTTAAACTTTCAACAAGGAGTGATTTTAACAGACCATTAATATTTAAGTCAATGTTATTTTATATGTTTTTGCATAAACATAGGTTATCTGTCGTGATATAATTATGTTTTGCGTGAGAGTGCGCAATATAAAAAGCATAAAAAGGACGTGTAGTAAAAGCATATGACCAAATTATTATTTTTTTTAAAACAGCTTTTAGTTGGTAAGCCACTAAATGCCTTAAATCCAAAAATAAAAGACCATATCGCGTTAATCGCCATTATTGCATGGGTTGGCTTAGGTGCTGATGGACTGTCATCGTCAGCATATGGACCAGAACAAACCTTTTTAGCCTTGGGCAACCATACCCATATGGCCATTTGGCTTGCTATGGCAACTGCGGTAACAGTATTTATAATTTCATTATCGTATAATCAGGTAATTGAGCTTTTCCCTAATGGTGGGGGCGGATATAAGGTAGCTACTCATTTATTAGGTGCCCGTGCTGGAGTGATTTCGGGCTCTGCATTAATTGTTGATTATATTTTAACTATTGCTGTATCTACGGCAAGTGGCGTAGATGCAATATTTAGTTTACTTCCTGGATATTTTTCTCTGTATAAGGTTGAGGTTGAAATTTTTGCAATCATTGTATTGATTGTCCTCAATTTACGAGGAATGAAGGAATCCATTCGTATATTAATTCCTTTATTTTTAGGTTTCTTATTAACACATTTAGCCATGATATTAATTGGATTATTCTATCATGAAGCGCGTATATTTGCAGTTATTCCTGAAGCGGTATCAGAAGCTAAGAGTATGTCGCAGTCGATTGGCTTATTTGCTACAATGGCAATTTTATTGCGTGCCTATTCATTAGGGGGCGGAACGTATACTGGGCTTGAAGCAGTATCTAATAATGTTAATATGCTGGCTGAACCACGGGTACGAACCGGGAAATTTACAATGCTATATATGGCGATTTCTTTGTCTTTTACCGCAGGCGGCATAATTTTGCTTTATTTAATTTGGCAGACTACCCCAGTTGAAGGTAAAACTCTAAATGCAGTAGTTTTTGCGCAAATTATAGAAGATACTGGTTTGAGCAAGATTTGGTTGCCTATCATTTTATTTTTTGAAGCCGCCCTATTATTTGTGGGCGCTAATACTGGGTTTTTAGGGTGTCCTGCAGTTATGGCGAATATGGCAGTTGATAAATGGCTGCCGCGTCAATTCAGAGAGCTTTCCAGTCGCTTAGTTACTCAAAATGGGATTTTAATTTCAGGAATTGCTGCTATAATAATTTTATTATGGGCACATGGGCAAGTGGCCACTTTGGTGGTGTTGTATAGCATTAATGTATTTTTAACTTTCTCTATGTCATTGTTAGGGTTGAGTGTTTATTGGATAAAAAGCCGTAAAACTAAGCCGCAGTGGTGGTATAAATTAGTTATGTCATCAATAGGGCTAATTGTTTGTACGGGTATTTTAGTAATTACTACTTTAGAAAAATTTGCTGAAGGTGGGTGGTTAACTGTAGTAATTACTACTTTTGTCATTACATTTTGCTTTTTGGTGCGTGGGCATTATCGTAATGTAGGTAAACGGTTAAATGAAGCGGATACAATTTTTGCTTCACAGTTGCAAGAGAAAAGCATGAAAAATGTTAATTTCTTGCCAATTGAAGATAAAACAGCAAAAACCGCAGTATTTTTTGTGACTAAACATTACGGCGCTGGGTTACATGCATTATTATGGGTAAGACGGTTATTTCCGAATGTATTTACTAATTTTATATTTTTAACTTCAGGTGAGATTGATTCTGAATCATTAGCTAATGATGATATTTTTAAGAAGCATTATCGCAAGGACTTACACAATATAATTGAGCATTATCGTTTATTTTGTACGGAAAATAAATTACCTTCAGACGGATTATTTAGTTATGGAGTAGATGAAACTGCTGAATTAATTAAACTTACGGAATATGTGGGGCAAGATTATCCCGATTCGGTATTTTTTGCCAGTAAATTAGTGTTTGTAGATGAAAATTGGTGGAGTAGATTATTGCATAATAATACAGTGAATTTACTGCAGCGAGAATTACACCTACAAGGAAAACAAATGGTTATTTTACCAATGAAAGTTTAAGAAAGTAAGCAATTAATGAGAACATCACATTATTATATTTATACAGCTAAAGAAATACCGGCTGAGGCTGAGTTAATAAGTCATCAACTAATGCTGCGTGCAGGCTTAATCAAGCGTTTAACTAGTGGAATATATACGTGGTTGCCGTTGGGGCTAAAAGTTATTCGGAAAATTGAAAAAATTGTACGCGAAGAAATGAATCAAATTGGAGCTTTAGAAGTGTTAATGCCATCAATTCAGCCATCTGAGATATGGGAAGAATCTGGACGGTGGGACATGTATGGTAAAGAATTGTTAAGAATTAAAGATAGACATAACCGCGATTTTTGTTTTGGACCAACGCATGAAGAAGTTATTGTAGATATAGTTAAAAAAGATGTTAAAAGTTATAAGCAATTGCCGCTATGTATATATCAAATCCAGACCAAATTTAGAGATGAAGTGCGTCCGCGTTTTGGAGTTATGCGCGCTCGGGAATTTATTATGAAAGATGCATATTCTTTCCATACGGATTTTGCTTCATTAGAAATAACTTATAATAATATGTATCAAGCTTATTGTAATATTTTTCAGCGCATAGGATTAAAATTTAGGGCGGTTAATGCGGATACCGGCTCAATTGGTGGGACTGGATCACATGAGCTTCAAGTGTTGGCTGATAGTGGAGAAGATATTATTGCCTATAGCGATGAATCATCTTATGCTGCAAACATTGAATTGGCAGTTGCTGCCCCAAGTAGAAGTGTTCGTAATAGCCCACAGCAGGCTCTACAAAAAATTGTTACACCCACACAAAAAACTTGCTCGGAAGTTGCTCAATTACTTAATGTATCGTTAGCATCTACGGTAAAATCATTGGTTTTTGAAGGTGTTGATAATCAGCCCATATTAGTTTTAATTCGCGGTGATCATGAATTAAATGAAATTAAAATTGGTAAAATTAAATGCATTAAGAATCCGTTGATTTTCGCAAATCTTGAAGTCATAAAAGAAAATTTTAATTGCTCATCAGGATTTATTGGTCCAGTTGGATTTAAGGGGGTTATAGTTGCTGACTCTGAAGTAGCGCTAATGTCTGATTTTATATGTGGAGCTAATTTAGATGGTTATCATTTAAGCGGAGTAAATTTTGGGCGGGATTGCAGTGAGCCAACGATTGTTGCCGATATTAGAAATGTAGTTGAAGGCGATATTACTCCAGATGGTACCGGGAGATTTAAATTATGTCGCGGTATTGAGGTTGGGCATGTCTTTCAATTAAGAACTAAATACTCGGAAGTGATGAATGCCCTATATCTTAATCCACATGGCAGCGCTCAATTTATGGAGATGGGTTGTTATGGAATTGGCGTTTCGCGCATAGCTGCTGCAGCAATTGAACAAAGTCATGATAAAAATGGCATTATTTTTCCAGTTAGTATAGCACCTTTTGAAGTGATAATTACTCCCGCTAATTACCATAAAAGCGAACTAACTAAAAATGCCGCAGATAGTTTATATACACAACTTAAAGATAGTGGAGTTGATGTTTTATTAGATGATAGAAACGAACGTATGGGGTCTTTGCTTGCTGATAGTGAATTATTAGGGATTCCATATCGGATTACCTTGGGCGAAAAAACTTTGGTGAATAATAATGTCGAATTATATATAAGGCAGACTGGTAATATTCAAGTAGTCAGTCTGGATGATATTGTTGGGCAGACTATTGCCTTGGTAAATAATTAATAGCTAATGAGGAAGTACAGCTTACTAATCTTTAGTTTTATTGTTTATTCAAGCTGTGTTATGGCCGCTAGTCAAGAAGTGGAACTCCTAGCACCTGAAGTCCAGGCTAGTTTACATAGTAGTGTAATTAATCCAGTCCGTGCCCATTTAGTATTTGATAATAAAGAGCAAGCTGATGCATGGCTAAAAGATATGTCGAATCGGCTTAAACCATGGGTTCCAGAT
>JAGOUD010000113.1 GCA_018061465.1 Burkholderiales bacterium | reverse complement strand
GACAGCCTAAATCAGAACCCCCAATTCCCATATTTACCATATTAGTTATTTTCTTCCCCGTATACCCCAAATTCTTACTATTATTGAATTTTTCACTAAATTCCCGCGTTTTGCTCAGTACTTTGCGAATCTTAAGGATTACATCACTACCATCAACATAAACCTGTGGTAAAGTTTTGGAAGAATCAATCGCGGCTCTAAGAGCTGTATGTAATACAGCTCGATTTTCCGTATTATTTATTTTTTCGCCGCTAAACATTGCCTCTATTTGGGGCACTATTCCCGATTCATTAGCTAAATGAATCAAATGATAGAGCGTTTCATCATTAATATTATTTTTCGAAAAATCTAAACCAATACCATTTACATTTAAAGTATACTTATTAGCCCGCTCCTCGTCTTGAGCAAATAATTCGGATAAAGATAATTTGTTAATTGCATGATAATGGTTTAATAGTTGCGAAAATGCCGCAGTATTTAGCATAATTCATTGCCTATAAGATATATACTCTGAGTTTTAACCCAACCGTAAATTATTGTGCGGAATATTATACCATAAATATAGTTGGCGTATGCCATAGTAACTTTTACAAAATACTGACCACTTTAATGCTAATCCAAAAAAATAAGTAATCGACGCTACGCGCTAGATATTTTGTCCAATATTACTAGTGGCTTGTCAAGTAAAATTTATCTAATGAATTAAACATATTATAAGCGGCACAGCACATAATTTTGCGCTAAAATTTCCTCTTTGGGTAAAATTGACTTAACATCAAAAATCACCGCACCAACATTAGCAATAGCTAATAATTTACTTAAATCCATGTCTTTATATTCTAGATGGGCAACTGCTACTATCAATAAATCTGTTCTGGGCAATTCTTCCCAGGTGACTAAATTGATTCCATATTCATCTAACGCCTCAGTTTTATCCGCCACTGGATCATGTACCCTAACCTCAACATTATAATCTTCCAACTCTTTAATTATATCAATCACCTTAGAATTACGCGTATCAGGACAATTCTCTTTAAACGTAAATCCAAGTATAGTTGCGGTTAAACCTTGTAGTGAATGTCCGGTTTTGATTAATTGTTTAATCGCACGTCTGGCAATATAGCGCCCCATATTATCGTTAATTCGCCGTCCGGCCAAAATAACTTGTGGAATATACCCCAGCAATTCAGCTTTATGCGTTAGATAATATGGGTCAACCCCGATACAATGTCCACCTACTAACCCTGGGCGGAAAGGTAAAAAATTCCATTTTGACCCTGCAGCTTCTAACACTTCAACTGTATCAATATTCATTCGTTCAAAAATTACCGCTAATTCATTCATCAACGCAATATTCAAATCACGCTGAGTATTTTCAATAACTTTTGCCGCCTCAGCTATTTTGATACTCTGCGCTTTATGCACCCCAGCAGTAACTACACTATTATAAACTGCGGCTATAATCTCCAAAGTTGCCTCATCTTGCCCCGAGACAATCTTTTTAATTTTGGTAAAAGTATGCTCTCTATCCCCTGGATTAATCCGCTCTGGAGAATAACCCACCGTAAAATCAACCCCACCACGTAAACCAGATTCATTTTCAAGAATAGGAATACATATATCTTCAGTAACTCCAGGATATACTGTAGATTCATATACCACAATTGCTCCTTTTTTTAGAGCACGCCCCACTGTAATGGAAGCTTTTTCTACAGGGGTTAAATCCGGTTTATGCGCTTCGTCCACCGGTGTTGGTACTGCCACAATATGAAAATCAGCCTCGCGCAGCTCATCAAGACGATTGGTAAATAATACATTCGTGGCTTTTAAGTCACTACTACTCACTTCTTCAGTGCGATCATAACCATTTTGTAATTCTAAAATTCGATCTTCACAAATATCAAAACCAATACATTTATTAAGCCGACCAAAAGCAACGGCAACTGGCAAACCCACATACCCCAAACCAATAACCGAAATAATACGATTATGCATACTATAACTATCCTAACGCTCGCAAAGCGCTAAACCGCGCCAATCGAAAATAAACAACAATATAAACCAAAATATATAAAACCAGTGATAGTAAACTAATTGCCGTATCTTTATAAAATAAAACTGCCAAAATCGCTGGGGGAATCATAAATATCAACATTAACGGCATTACACATGCATTACGATTTCTCGCATTATCTGGTACACACTGATGATAAATCAATTGATGAAAATGCATATTATCCGGATGCATTCCCCGCGTGCGATGAATAAATTTTCTTCTAAAAATACTAAATCCCATTTCTGTTACCGGATAAATTGCGAGTAATAATACTGCATATGGCGAAATTAACCCCCGATGAACATGAATAAGATAAATACTCATCACTGCAATAATAAAACCTAGAGTATAAGCACCACCATCACCCAAAAATATTTTACCCCATGGATAATTAAATAGCCAAAAACCAAGAATTGTAGCACATAATACAATAGAAATACGAAATACGGCTATATCATTAACATATGAGGCTAAAATTGCCAACCCCAATAAATTAATCATCGCCGTAGTGGAAGATAACCCATTATAGCCATCAATAATATTATATGCATTAGTTAGCCCGACCACACAAAATAAGGATAATAAAAATCCAATAATTGGATAATTAATAATTAGCTGTTCTAAAAAATTCGAATCAGCATAACTAATCACTGGCATAGCTCGAACTACATAAATTGCAATCACCGTACTAATTACAAACGCTATTAACCTAATTAAAGGCGTAATACTTTTAGTAATATCCTCTAAAACACCAATAATAAACACTAATAAGGCACTGAAGATAATATTTAAATCATAATCTACACTTAAATTTAAGAAGTAATTATACAGTACAACTAATACTAACCCTAAAAATATAACAACCCCGCCAATTCTGGGAGTAGGGTTAGTGTGATAACGCTGAATGCCGTCAAATTTGTCATCATGCGTAAAACAGCGATGATACCTATTTGTTCCCAAAACTATTAATGTTACAATTACTGATACTAATAATCCTACACCAAAATTTAACATATGTCCCCCCACTGCTCACTAAAAGCCAAAACTACTTTATTCCCATATATTTTTTATAAAATTATCTAAGGACTAGTTTTAATACAAATATCCCGATATTTTTTATACACTATTTCCTGACTAAACTCCTTTTCCATTTTCTGTCGACCATTAATTCCCATTAGCACTTGCTGTTCTCTTGGCATTTCAATAAATTCCAGCATTTTATCTGTTAGATCTAAAGCATCACGAACCTTACAAACTAATCCGGTAATTTTATCATCAACCGCATCTTTGCAACCAACCGCATCAGATACAATAACTGCTCGCCCCACACTACAGGCTTCTAAAATTGCCCGCCCCATTCCTTCTCGGTAGGATGGCAAAATTAAACAGTCACAATTAGCAATAACTTCAGCTACATTATCCACCATACCCAAGTATTCTATACCGCACTCCCGCTGCCATTGTTCAACCTGAACTTTAGCAATAGCGGATGGATTAGCCGGATAAAAATTACCTATAAACTTAAGCTGCGTATCCGGATGTTTATTTTTAACTTGTTTATATGCTACAATTAATTCGCCAAGACCTTTATCCCATAAAAGTCGCCCGGAATAAACAAATATTATACCTCTTTTTAAGATGTTATGGGGAGGAATAAAGGCAAATTTTTTTAAATCCACTCCTGAACCAGGCAATTGAATGATTTTAGTTTTATCATTAAGAATACCTCGCTTCGTAAACATTTCACTATCATGACTATTCTGGAAAAATATATATTTCAAATTAGAAAACGCAAATTTATATAATTTAACTACAAACTTTGCTAAAATTCCATGTTTTAAAAAGACGTAACCTAAGCCGGTAATATTAGGAATGACACATACTTTAGCAAATTTGCAGGCTATTGCCGTATATATATTAGGCTTGATAGTAAAGGAGAATATTAAATCCGGTTTAATTTGCGCGATAATTTTATAAATGCCTACTATTAATTTAGCATCTTCAAAAAAATTCATCCCTTTACCATTAATTCCTAACGCAACGCACGGATAACCCATATCATTTATTTTATAAAAATAGTTACCATCATTGGGACAGCAAAGTATAACCTGATAACCGTCGCGAGCAAAATTGCTATATAAGTGACTTTGCCCGTATAAATGATGTGCAGTATTATCAATAAATAATATTTTTTTCACTACTTATTTGATCCTTTGTACCATTTAATAGCTTCTCTTAACCCTTCCATTACAGTATACCGCGGCATATATCCCAGCATGCTTTTTGCCAAACTTATATCAGCTAAGGAATGACGCACATCACCTTGACGAAAATCTTTATACAATGGAGCGAGCGTACTATGGGGATCAATCAAATCTTTAATATACGTGTAGAGCTGATTTAAACTGGTTTTTTCGGCACAGGCCACATTGTATACTAAATTAACAGCAGCTTTATTCTCGGTAATACCACATAAAACATTCATGTCAACTACATTATCGATATAGCAGAAATCACGACTTGTATCTCCATCCCCATTAATAATAGGTGCTTGATGATTTAAAAATGCGCTAACCCACAATGGAATTACCGCCGCATAGGCTCCACTAGGATTTTGACGCTGACCAAATACATTAAAATAGCGTAGCCCGATCACTTCTATATTATAAATCTTAGCAAATACATTAGCGTATAACTCATTAGCATATTTAGTTACCGCATAGGGTGATAATTGACTACCTATTTGCTGTTCATGCTTGGGCAAACCGGGATGATCACCATAAACCGAACTACTTGAAGCATAAACAAAACGCTGCACTTTATTATCTATACTGGCTTTGAGTATATTAACAAAACCCGAAACATTAACCTCATGCGAGGTAAGTGGATCATTAATGGATCTGGGCACACTACCTAATGCTGCTTGATGTAACACAATATCAACATTTTTAGTCGCATTCATACAGGTAGCTAAATCACGAATATCTCCCTGAATAAAAGTAAAATTCTGCCACAGCTTATCGTCAAGATTATTTTGCACTTCATCTAAATTATGTTGATATCCAGTTGCAAAGTTGTCTAAGCCAATAACTAGCTGCTCATTTTTAAGTAAATATTCAATTAAATTAGAACCTATAAAACCAGCACATCCGGTTACCAGCCAAGTTTTTTTATTCTCCATTTTTAACATTACTTTTTATTCTCCCTTAAAACGAGCTAATTAACGAACTAGTGTCACTTTGTTTCCAATATTCAAGCCACTGCTGAAACATAAGAACACTCCATAAATAATAACCATTATTTGCCCCACCGCTTAGATGGGCGGTTAATTTGCCCTCAATGAATTGAGGGTTAAAATATCCCTGCTGCTTTAATTTAGCACTACTTAGCATATCTAACATCCATTCTTTCAGTTCACCACGCAACCACTCCTGAATAGGTACGCTAAATCCGGCTTTTGGACGTTCTAGCAACTCTTTTGGTACATATTTATACAAAACATTACGTAATATGATTTTACTTTGGTGCTTATTCATTCTATATTTAGTTGGCAGAGAAAATGCAAATTCTACCAGCTTATGATTTAGTAATGGTATTCTAGTTTCTAAACTATTTGCCATACCTGAGCGATCGACCTTAACTAGTATATCGTCAGTTAAATATCCCATAGCATCTAAGTATTGCATATTTAATACCGGATCGGCTAAATTAAGGTTATGTTGCAACCATATACTCTCACTACCAAATATGCCAATAACTGCCTCTTGATAATTAAGCCAATGCCCAGTTAAACATAAATACATACCGGAAAAATCGCCTACGCGTAACATGTCATCCAGTTTAGCAATTTTATCCTGCAATTTATGTATCGGCAGATTACACAATTTACCTAATTGAGTTAAAAAATTAATACTACATACTGCCAATATTTTACCTAATAAACTGCGTGACCATAGAGGTAAAGATTTCAGCTTATTATATATATATGGTGCCATATTATATCTGGTATACCCAGCAAATAATTCGTCTCCCCCATCGCCGGAAAGCGCTACCGTAACTTGCTGTCTGGCTAATTTAGCTAACAAGTAAGTAGGAATTTGTGACACATCAGCAAATGGTTCATCATAAATAAGCGGCAACTGTGGAATAACCTTTAGGGCATCTTCCTGGCTGACATATAATTCAGTATGCTCAGTACCTAAATAGTTAGCAATAGCCTTAGCAAAAGGTGCTTCATTATATTCACTATTATTAAAACCAATACTAAAGGTCTTAATCGGCTTAGTGGATATACTCTGCATTAGGGCGCTTATCATAGATGAATCAATTCCGCCAGATAAAAAACATCCAACCGGAACATCAGCAATCATTTGCAAAGCTACAACCTGCTTTAATAACCCCTCCAATTCGCTAGTTGCCTCCTCAATAGTTTTAGTATAAGTTGGTGCTAAATGATCGGCTAATTTCCAATATGCCTTTAAAGGCGGTAATTCTAAACTCGTATAGTTGCTATAATTCAATTTTAAATAATGTCCGGGCAATAATTTATATATGCCATCAAAAATTGACAATGGCGCCGGAATACAATTATGCAATAATAATTGCCCTAGTGCATCTCGATTTAATTTATATTGAAACTTGGGGTGCTGATGCAATGCTTTTAATTCGGAACTAAAACCAAAAACACCCTGAAAATATCCAAAATATAGCGGTTTTTCTCCCATTCTATCGCGGAATAAATACAATGTCTGATATTTTCGATCCCACAGAGCAATAGCAAACATTCCTTCCAGAAGAGATAATGTACCTTCTACCCCATAGACAATAATTGCCATTAAAATTATTTCGGTATCCGAATGCCCACGCCAATCTACACTACCAAATTTTATTTCAATATCTTTACAAATTTGCTCAAAATTATAGATTTCGCCATTAAACACTATAACATAGCGCCCATCACTAGATAGCATAGGTTGACAACCGGCTGGTGATAAATCAAGAACAGCCAGGCGACTATGCATAAGAC
>JAGOUD010000001.1 GCA_018061465.1 Burkholderiales bacterium | reverse complement strand
AAAAGAGTTCATGCTAGATTTGGTAATAAAATGACTCCATTTCAGCGACACCGACAATTAGTTAAGGATGGTAAAATTATTCCTTAATTAGATTTGATCATTTTCCAATATGTACCTGGCGCATACAGTGATGAAAATTTATAATTGTTGTTCTAGCATATTAGGTAAAATAGGGGGGATGCCTTTAAAGTAATTACCTGATTATTAGGTTCAAGAACTAATCTAAGCTATTTTAAGTTCCTAACCATAAAAATTAACCAGTAAAAAAATTATCTTATACATAGCACCGATGGGATTTTATAGAAAGCAATAAAAATGAAAAAACTAATATTTTTAGCCCTATTTTTGATCAATTTAGTTTATGGTGGGGAATTAGTTCCAAACACAATATATAAATATACAGCAGTGTCAGCTCACGGCATATTGGTATCAAATGATGTGGCCGCATGGGAATATATTGATTTGGCGAATCAAATAAAACCCGTGCAACCAGGCTACCAAGTAAGCTTCAAATCTATTGCATACGGTAATAATAAATTTGTAATTGTTGGTTCATACGGGCTAGTAGCTTCATCTACAGATGAAGTCCACTGGACTACAAACTATATACCTCAATTTACAGGAACATGGCTAAACTCTGTAGTATTCTATCACGGAAAATTTTACGCAAACTCTAATTCAACAATTTATAGTTCAGTAGATGGAATAACTTGGATTAACCAGGGCAGCTCAAATTATCTTACTAAACTAGCAATTGCTAATGCTTCATTATATGCTATAGGTTCAAGTAAGGTAATGCGTTTAGGCAGTTTTGGTTGGACTACAGTATATGAAGATAAAACCAACGTTATAGATTTTCGGACGATCTCTTATGGTAACAATACCTATGTGGTAAATTCTACTAATGGCACATCCACATTAACATCTATTGATGGAATCAACTGGATAAATCATACCGCAGCTATGGGATATGGTCCTGAAGGGCAATCTTCAATCTATATAGATAAATTTATTGTAATTAAATATCTAGATCCATCTCAATACTGCCATTATGGCTCAATATCTAATGACGGATTAAATTGGACTTTTAATACAATGACTGTTAATAATACTCAAGGAAGTTATGGATGGGTATATTTTATTGCTTATGATAACTCTATATATATTGCGGGAGGTGGCTCAAATAGTCCAACAATTTTGCTCTCTAATGATGCAATTCACTGGTATTCTGCTATACTTCCTGCGTCTCATGGCAGTGGATTTTCACTTGATATCGCCATAGTAAAGTAGGTGTAGCCTAAGTAAAAAACCATATTTAGAGGGGCATCTCGACATACTTACATATAATCGAGACTTGCTTACGTTATCGTAAAAATTAATTTTGGCTGGGGGAACAAATCCCCCTCGCTCCAACTTCAAAGAGTTTATGCTACCCCCAGAGCAGGGATTCTCCCCGCAACGCCCCAGAAATAACATTGTTTTATGCAACATTGGTTCAAGAGGACAAAATTATTTGCCAGCTGATTTCAAGACCCTTATAACACCCACCGCATACCACATTTTCCTGAATAGCTATTTACCGAGCAAAACACAATGCGGGCAGCTAATTGTCAAGTGTAAAGTGCACGACGGTTATTACATATCGTCGCAGACTAGTCTGCTCGTATTCCACTAACCGCACAAAACTTTTTAATTTTTATTCAAGCAAGTCGAAAAAAATCAACTCAAAATCTGGCGCTTTTTGTAAATGCTGGATTTTTGAGTTGCTAAAGTAAAAACTTTTCTGTAAAGCGTTATCGCACTTGACATTACCCAAAATGCAAAATGTTGTCGCTGCTTACGCAGCTCCGATTTTGCTATTTTGCCGCTTAATTGTGTTTAGAGGACGTCATAAGCAATTCAGGAAAAAATGTTTTTTTATAATGAATAATTTAAGCTAGTTCTTTTAAAAACAGAGAGTAGCTTAGTTACCGCCCAGCCCTTCGTGAGGGCTACAGTAAAAAAATTATAGATATTAACTTAGATCTTTAACAATTTAACTAACTCAAAGATGACTGCGTGATAGGGGGAGCAGACCCAGAGACATTAACTATTTATGTTGACTATTTTTTAAAGGATTTTATTATGCGTACACAAGAATTAATTAATAACATGTATCAGCAGTTAGGCGGAAAAATGTTTTCTTCTATGACTGATGCAAAAATTACCTTTATGGAAGGAAAAGATCTAGAGGGAAAACCCTGTGATGTGGCTTTAATAATTATGCTGCCAGCTTCACCATTTAATATCCATAAAATAAAAATTGTAGAGATGTGCTTAATGGCAAATGATACCTACACATTTAAGTTTATAAAGAAGGTCGGGGATAAACCCTTCAAAACTATTAGCGGAGTTTATTGTGATCAGGTACAAGATATATTTGAACTTGAAACTAATATTTTGGTAACCCCTCATAACCGTACTAATTCAATGGTTGTTGTGGGGGAAAATGTAATCTAAACGTAACAGGAAACCGTGTTAGCACACGGTTTTTTAAATAAAATTGAAATTTTTGGAGTATCAACTTATGGATCTTTTAGATTTATAGCATAATATAGCACTCAGTAATTTTTTTTAAAAACCTTTAGTTTTCTAATATTAGGCGCTTCTACAATTTGCGTATATTTTATATCCATTAAATTTAAAAAGCACTTAACATGAACTATAGAACCTAAGCGGCGGGATAAAAATTGCTCCATAACAAAAGCTTAATTTTTAGGGTAAGTTATTCACAAAATTTGTGGATATCCTTATAAAAAGTCTATGGTTCAGCTAGTTAAATAAATAACCATTAAGTATTACATAAAAAGGCTGAATCGAATAACTAAATTCAGCCTTTATTTCATATAGCTAACTAAAATATGGGTACCTAATCGTTAAGATTCATATATGAAGTAATGATCTCCTTAAATTTATTAATTGCATATTCCTTAGCCTGTTCTAGATTATCAAATTGGCCTAATCTCTCTTGGGTAAGTATTTCAGATTGATTAATTAACCATAATTCATATTTATCTACTGAAGTATTTTCATCATATTGGGGAGGGTAAACATAATACCACGTAGAAAATTCTTTTGGTTCAGCACATATAACCCCATCTTCTCTTTTTTGCCAAAATATATTTGTATTCATTTAAAATTCCTTTATAATAAATTAAATGGAAAGGGATTTTAGCAAAGCATAGAGGTAGCATCTTGCGTATTTTACGCAAGCCCAGACGACTACTTAAAATCAATAAAAATAGGATGGCACTTTTCCTCCAGAAAATTTCTTAAACATTGAAATAAAGGCACTTTCGCTATTATAGCCAAGCTGATAGGTAACAATAGAGGTTTTTTTGTATTTATGCAGTAACTCCAAAGCTCTCATAAAAAGGATTTGCCCGCGCCATAATACGAAGCTAATATTCAATTCTTGTTTAATAATTCTTTGCAAAGTTCTTGAGCTTACACTAATGATCTGGGCACAATCATAAAGGGAAGGAAGATTTTCTATATCGTTAGTTAATATATAATTAAAAATTTTAATTAATAGCTCATTTTGTGGCATCTTAAATTTATATTCGGCTTTATTAGTATTTTCGTGTAGTTCTTCTAGAAGTAAGTTTAACATTTGCTGTATTTTACTAGTATTTAATTTATTGGAGGAGGTTTTACAAAGTCGTGCAATTAATATTTTTGATAAATCGGATAAAACAATGGTTTTAGTTACCTGTGGTAGTAAATTGAAATACTCTTTGGAAAAATATATGTTTTCTATAATTGTCTGCGGACTCGTTTTATAAATACAATGTGGTGTATTAGCAGGAATATAAACTGCTATATTGGGCGGGCTTATATAAAGTTGTCCTTGTACCGCAAAGTATATTATTCCATTTTTAGGTACCGATAACTGACCAATTTTGTGACTATGTAGAACCTTTGTGTTTGAGCGACTTGCAAGAGCAAAAATACTAGCTTGCATATTTTTAAGTTCAATAAATTTTTCCATGGCGTGATAAAGCAATATATTGTCATTAATACTAAAATAACCAGTAAGTATTTTAACATATAATTATGCCTGTGAACTCTACTGTTAATTATTTATTAGGACCGTAACATGACTTATAAAAAAAATACCCCAGAGTATCTAATCCCAAATAACGCTAACTACTTTGAAAAAAACGGAATTGAAATTAGGAAAGGAACTATGGCCACAATTATAATTAATATAGAAATTATCGAATCACCCAAATCTTCTATAAAGGATAGAAAAGATGCTATAGAAATTTTAAAATTACTTGCACCACAACTAAATGCTATTGGTTTAAATAAACATTGTGTATGGCGCAACCCCGAGATTCAGTCAATTTTTGATAAAAATAATGGTGGCTAGGAGCATGATACACCATTTTTGAAAATTACCTGTTTAATAAGAATATACCCCACAGAAACAGTATAAATTTAGATTAATTGTTTTTTAAGGAACTTATACATGCACACTACTCGACGCACTTCAAGCCAAACGCATAGTACGCACTCTAGATTAACTCGAGCTCCCAGGCAAAGCCCCTCTCTCCTGTTTGGCGCTGCAACTACTCTTCCTCCCCCAGAAGAAAGCATACCATCTTTACACGCATCAGAAGAAAAGGTGAGAAAATCTCCAATTCCATCACTAGAGATAAAGAAGGAACTACCTAATAAAATTAATTTCTTTATAGATGAAGTTAACAAATTAAAATGTATGCTTGCAAATTACAACAGTTTGCAAGAAGTGCAGGATCAGCTTAAGCGCCCCCTAGATATATCTAATACAACGGTTAAACAATTGGTCACCCGCATAATAGAAAGTATAAATCTGTTCGTACCAGAAAATGAGAATATGCGACCATTTAAAATAGATGAAGAATATATTATTTGGGTCAAATTAGATACAAATAAAATTGAGCTTACAATAAATGAAATTCCTCTTGATGATAATCAACAAAATGCATCTAACCCAGGTATTGTATATACTTTATGGGGAGTACCTAGCACAAATATAACTGCTAAAAGTAATATAACCTGTAAGGATGAAAAGAATGCTCTCAGTGAAGAAAGAATTCATAGAGAACATCCTTATCTCACAGCTGAAAGAAAATTATTTGAGCAACGAGAGAAATTAAAGGAGCACCACTTAAATTATTTCCTATCCCGTGATTTATGTCCAGCACATATTTCTTTGCGACATACCCCACAATATAAGCCCGAAATTACGCATTGTGAAACTTATTTTCGTAGTGAATTAAATCCATTTACTAAGCATATAACAAAAAATAAATTAATAGAATATGATGAAAATAATGATAAGGTACAAAAAGTAAGAAAAGAGCATGGGTGGCATGCACACATAGGTAATTATAAAAATTATATGCATGTGTTAGAAAAAGAGTTATTTCAGCCGCTACCATCAAAAATTAGCACTTCAAAGGGAAATGGTAAGTTATATAATAGTTTTATTAAATATAAGAACAGGATATGCAACCATATAGCTGTTAATACAGGTGATACAACGTATATAAAAGTTGGACATTACTTTGAATATGGATGTCTCATGGTATATATATCAGATCAATCTTGTTTTGGTAAATCAAATCATCTAGAAGAAAATAAATTTAAATCGTGGGTGAATATAATAATTAGCTATTTTACTGCGTTGGTTAATTTTCATTGTTATCAAAAAGGTTTAGCTATTGAGTTGGAAAGACGTGGAGGGTTTGGTTTTGTGACACCTTCTATAGCAGAAACAGGCTGTAGTTTTCGTATTAGCGTTGGAATTATACCCCTTGAGTGTGCTAATATCATAATTAACTGTTTAAAGATTCTAGAAGATTCATTACAGAATATTCAACAAAGCTTGCCTTTTGATGTAACAACTACTTTTTATTCATCTCCAGAACATTTAAAATATTTAGAAAAACAACTTTATCGAGTTGGACTATATGAAAATAAAAAACTGCAACTATATAATATTTTGTATAAAAAAGAAAAAAATGAATTATATTATAAAAAATCCTTGCAGCAGGGGAAAGTTGATATTGTAAAAATTACAGATACTTCACAATTATTAGCAAAAAGAAAAAACTCAAAACAAGAAATAAAAAATTTAAAAAAATCTCAAACACCTATAGAGGCAACTATTAATGAGTTACACCAAACAAAGTGCAATTATTTAAATAATATTTTGCCAGGTTGTATCTCAAGTATTGATAATAATAAGGTACGAATAGATAATAATATAGCAAATGGGTTTGATTTTTTATGGACTCCAATTGAAAAAGATGGTGCTATTCTTTTAGAAAGCTTAACCAGAACTTCTTATTCAAGAATTATCATTTCTCAAGAATTATTTAAAGAGTTTTCACGAAATGGATGTCTAAAAGGTTCAACAAATCGCCAATTTTTTACAACAATTGAACAATTAACCCAAAAAATTCACATTGATAATGGTCATCTTACTCTACAACAAACGACACCAATTACGAGTGATGTTGAAATTAAATCTGAGCCTTTTAAAATAAATGATAATATTTTTTGGGAAGTAGTTAAACAAACAATGATTTCTTTGGAAAACAGTAGCATCGTTAAAGATGTTCAGTCTGTGATTGATTGTTTAAATAGCTACTATAACTCAAGGACAATTGATGATAAATTTTATGCAACTTTCGAAGCATTAAATGAACTTATTTTTATTGCTGCTATTAACCATTCTACTAATGATGGTGAAGCGTATGGTGATGGCTATGGCAGTGATTCAGATGAAGAATTAGATATAACACCAGCCACTTCTAATAAAATAGAAAAATTATCTGCCAAAAAACTAATTACTCATAATGGAATGAGAGCAATTATACTGGCAATTACAGCAATAAACACAACAGATGATAGAGTATGGATAGACAAAGCATATTACGAAGTGCCATTAGGAATAAAGATTATAAATGCACTACAAGAGTTAAATATTGCTATTAAAAAAGATCGAATTGAGGCTAATATTTTACTGATGGATGCAAACCCTTGTATTACTGACCCTCATTCAGTTGAGTTGGTGAATGAGCCGTTTTTAGCAAACGATGGAGCAAAAAAACTCATTATTGATATCACTAGTTCATCTATAGAGCAATGCAATAAGTATGTAAATCAATTTATAGAATCTCGTTCATCAATTATGGTATTTGTTGACAGTGGTGCTAAACATCAGCAATTTTCTACTAAAAATCAATATGGAGCTATACGTATTTTTGCAAAAAATAAAAATGACTTAGATGCACTTTATAAAAAAATAAAGAGTTTTAATGAACCCATATTGTCAAAAACATCACACAAATTGAGGAGGATAATGAAAGAGTTAGGAATGACGTTTACTAACAATGCAATAATCCATATGCAATCCCCCTCCCCCTTTAAAGACAATTTAAAAAGCGGTGATAATCCCACCATCGTTTAATACGGGAACTAATACATGTTATACTTAATGAACATAACCATTAGGTATAACTCTATTTTTTAAGAATTGACAAATTAAATCTAAGCTAATACAGTTTATACCCATGATTGCGACCCCCTAATTCTTGAAGCCAATGGTCTGTAAAGTAGGATATAAGCGGTAAATCGTAAATATTGGCTAGGGTAGAATTGAGGTCATCTATAATTAATACTGCTGTCTCTAATTTTTTCCATTTGTGCTTCGCAGAAATCTTTAAACCCAGGCAACGGCTTTAGCTTTTTTACCGATGTGTCTAATTTAATTTCATTTTGATTGCTGACTTTTGGGGTTAATAATATATCTGAATCATAAGAAATTTTCATAGTTTTAGCTAGCAATGTTGCATCTTTACGATAATTAGCTTTATAACAATTGATTGGATTCATACCATCAATAAATATAAACATTTTGTCACTTGGCAATTTTCCAACTTCATCAGGCGTAACTAGTGGTTTCTTGCTATCCTGCATAGTAGTAGTGGTACTTCTTGACCCAAATGCCCCCCCAGATTTTGTATGCGATACTACCTGTCCTCTATATGTATAATCCCCGCTATCACTGCTAACCATTTTTCTTGTTATTGGATCTGCTGAGGAATAAATAAGTCTAACTGGTGAGTTAGCATACAATGTCTGATGTTCACCATAAAATTTTTGCAGATGATTCATACTTTGAAGTATTAAAAAGAATTTTAAATCATAAGCAGAAATTGTAGAAATTGCATGCTCTATATTACCCATTTTTTTCAATGTCGGAAATTCATCAATCATAAATAGCATTTTATGTTTCTTAACTGCAGAATTTTCTTGAATTTTATCTAAAACAAGGCTAATTAATAGCCTAACCAATGGCCGTAACCTTTCTTGTTGAGTACTAGATGGGGAAACCACTATATATAAGCTAACTGGGGCTTCATAATTATATAAATCCTCTAACTTAAAATCAGATTGTGCAATATTACCCGCGACGATGGGATCTTGGTATAAACTTAAGAATCTTTTAGCACTTCCGATTATACCTTGCAGCTGCCCTTCAGCTCCTTTTTGACTACCATTAGCAGGGTTAAATTGTTCTCCAGGCTTTCTCTTTGTGTTAGGTAGCATGCTATACAATGGTTCAACTGCCGACCTAATGTTTTTATTTGTGTTGCTGCCCCAATATTCAACCATTTTGTCAATTTGATCTTTAAGAATCCCTTTAATTGCTAGGTATTCGGCATGGTTAGCGTATAACATGTCATGCAACATTTCTTCTGGCGGTTTTGAAATAAAAAACGATACATCAGTTAAATTTCCATTTTTCTTAGTATAAACAATATGTAAAATAACTGCTTTAATAAAGCTTTTAGCTTCATCTTCCCAGTAATCTTTTTGTGCCTCTCCAGTATCACAAATTATTGTAGCAATTGTGTCTGCATGTGAAACTTCTTCAAGCGTTCCGTATTTAATTGTATCTAAACAATTAAACCTACAATTATTATATTTACTGCTTCCTTGAAGTTCACCTGGCGCAAATCTTAAACATTTTCCATTGAAATCTTTTCTACGTGATAATGCAGTCAAATCCCAATTTTCTCCTTTGGGGTCATATATTATTGCAGAATGCTTCCATTTTAATAAAGTTGGGATTACCCAACCTACTCCTTTACCTGACCTAGTTGGGCCAATTCCCATGATAGGCTCAGGGCCATTATGCTGTAAATATTTAAAACCCGTAAAATTTTTAATGGCCCCTACTACTACTCCTTCTCCATCTAATAAGCATCTTTCTTTAATTTCCTGTTCCGTAGCCCATCTTGAACTCCCATACCTATCAGCCTTAGTAACTCTTAAAGACCTAAGCCTAATACCGCATAAGCAGGCACCTAATCCCACGCTAAAAATTAATGAATTTATTAGTACCATTTCGCCAATATTTATAGTTTTTAAGGTATAGGCATTATAAAAATTATTATTTTTTATGCTATGTAAATATATCATTTGAGTATAAATTTCCCTGGGAGTATATGCTAAAATTTTAAACCACGGTGTGTCATATATATAATTGCGTACGTATTCCATGGCAATATTCATAACTATATACACTAACCCAATACTTATCAAAGGTGTAACGATTATAGTTGAAGCTCGGTTTAAAAGTACAATCCGGGCAACTTTAAAAAATAATCTCATAAATTTCTCTTTCTCAAAAATTAACCTAAATTTTCCATATGTTTATAACTTATACGCTATCCCATGTAAATAAAGGATATGCAACACCTTTTATAAACTCAACTGGCACTAAACCATAATATCGTGAATCAAACGAATTATTAGTTTTTCCTAGAACAAAATAATAATTTTCTGGGATGACACCTATCTTCAACTTGCTCATTAGTGGTATTCCTTTGTTGTCGCGATACAGTATTCTGATTTTATGATTATTGATAGCTATAGTATGTTGATTTATCTCTACCATCATAGGAAACAACGCTGCTATATGCTTTACTTCATATGCTGTACCATAAGAGCATTGCCCTTTGCTTAAATACCCTCTCTCTAAAGCAATATTTGCTAAATTTTTATCAGGGATACATACAATAACTAGATCCCCCATTCGATAATAATTTCTTTTTCTTACATCTAATAAATAGAAGCCTTTAGCTTCTGAATTAGAAAAATTATAAGAGAGTCTATAGGGAACCAATTTATAAGTAGAAATTAACCCTAACCCTAATAATGCAGGTATAACAAATTTGAAAAATATAATTATCTTGATTTTCATGATTTTCCGTTATCGGTTGGTATATACGGTCTATTTCCTGAAGCGTTGTACACTACTTTTTGAACATACCCATTGCGAAATCCGCTATGGTAATTGCCCGTGTTATAGGCACTAATAGCTTTATATAATGCTTCTTGCTTATTACGAGATGTACGTAGTGCTTTAATATAACCGCTTTGCAAGATTTTGCCGCCTAATTTCATATTTAAGCATGGGTCTAATGCATCAATTGCGCTATATCCATATTTATGAATATTTTTAATGTTTACTTGAGTAATGCCTACATCAAAATTATACCCATGCTTTTCTAAGTAGGTTGCCCAACTTCTCGCTTGAGCTAAATTTTGTGGCTGATACATTAATCTAAATCCTTTATTTAATCCAATTGCTAGAGGATTAAATTTACTTTCAGTCTTAATAATAGCTAGCATTGTATTTTCTGCTACATATGGCACACACTGATGTATATAATAAGGTACATCTAATATCATATTTTTAGCTTTTCTTATTTAGATTCATCTTTTTTTGAGCCAGAAAAACAAAGTTAATATGCTGGCTAATGTGTAAACCCCATTTATTAGCATTGCCCGCTTTAGTTTCAATTACATACTCAACCGGAAATCCTCCAAAAACTTGGCATTTATTCATGTCATCATAATTACACGGTTTAACGCCATACATAATAGTTATGATTTTATTATCTTTAATAAATACCATATCCAGAGGAAATTTCATACTCTGCATTGTCCAAAAAGCCCTGCTTGTAGTACCTAAAGAACGCATATCAAACAACATTGCATAGTTATCTTTTATAGATTTCCTGCCCGCCAATCCTTGACTTTGCTGTAATAAAGTTTTAGCCGTTTCTACGCATACCTGGTTATGGTTTATATCCACCGGAATACATGCCACCATCTATATAGCCCTTATTAAAAATGATAATTAATCCCTAATTGAAAAGTTTGATTAGTCCAAGTACCCACTGATATTGAGCCATCATTAATCCCTGGGGGATAAATTAACCCATTAGCTATCCACTCAATTCGAAATGAAGTATGTGGAGTTATTCTATACATAAGCCCTGCGCCTAACACATCACTAAAACTAGCACCACTTGGATTACTATTACCTAAATCACAACAAGTTACACTGGTGTTAATCCAGTCATAAGCAACTCCAACTCTACCAAATACCGACCATTTACTCACAAAAGTTGGTAAGTATAATAGGTATGAAAGATCTAATGTGGTAGCAGTAGTGTTCAAACTTCCATCACCATTAGGTAAATTATGGCTAGCTTCAAAGTTATACGTAGTTCCAAGCTCAAAACCATTATATCTATCTAAGTTATATCCAATATTTAATCGAGTTAGAAACCCTACACTCGCATTATATAAATCAGAGCCATTAGTATTTAGTCCAAATGTACCAGAAGTATAATTTATAATTTGATTAGCAGCTCCTACTTCTGCCCCTATGTATGGACCATTGCTCACACTACTAAAAGCTAATCCCGGTAATAATAAAAAAGTAAGATTTTTATAAAGCATCTACTCGATACTCTCCATTCTTGTGGCTAACTAAAGCAACTTCATTAACAACAGGGGTTCCAATTCCGCGCTTTAAATGTATTACCATATTTATAGCAGTCGCAATTTCCTCTCTATTTGGCACAAATCCCCATTTTTTGAGTATATTTTCTAATCTGTAAAGGGCATCTATACACGAATTTGCGTGAATAGTAGCTAATCCCCCTTCGTGACCGGTATTTAAGGCATCAATAAAAGTAAAAGCTTCTCTACGCCTTATTTCTCCCAAAATAATTCGCTTAGGGGCATTTCGTAGCGCGCTAGCTAATAAATCATCCATGTCTGCAGTAGGAGAAGTTCTGGTAGCCACATAATTTAAAGATGTTGGCCGTAGCTCAATAGTATCTTCTATAATGTATAGCCTATCATTAGGCGTAATCCTTGCAATTGCTTCAAGTAACGCATTGGCCAATGTGGTTTTTCCGGTTCCAGTTCCACCAGCTATTAAAATATTTTTTCGCTCAGAAATACCTAACTCTATAGCATGAGATAATTGTTCTTTTAAAGTACCATCATGAACATAATCTAATAAAGTCATTATCTTTATTGATGGTTTCCTGATAGTAAATTGGTAATTTGATGTGTTTGGTGGCATCATAGCTTGAATCCGCTCCCCATTAAACGGTTCAATATTAGGTAATTCACCCTGAAGGATTGGTTCATCATAATTGAATCTGACGTCCATGAACGAAGCAACAGCGTTTAAAAATCCTTTGGCTAATTCATTATCCATATTGCCGATCTTTATCCAACCTTTTCCAATTCTGTCCTCCCATAAAGACCCATCAGGATTTAAAGAAATGTCTTTAATATCTGGATCCTTAAGCTTTTGCAAAATTAGTTGGCCAATTTTTGATTCAATTGACCTTTTATAAAATATATAATTCTCACGTGCCATGCTTCATTCCCTTAAATTTATACAATCAATTTTAATTAACTTTTTCTTAAAAATCTAAATGTTTACCTCTTAAATCTGGTGGCGAGACATGCCCAGATGTTTGTGTATTATGCCAATGCCTAACTGCACTACCGGCCATATTTTTACTTTTACCCAAGGTGCTCATACCCCGCTGTGCTGCACTGGGCTTATTCGATGAGCTATTAGTCATAGAAGAACTGCCAGTTAATGATGAACCACTACCTATACCAGCTTGAGCATCGGGTGATGGCTGCGCGCTACTATTTCCGCTATCTGGTGAATCACTACCTGATGGAGGAGTAGGTGAACTGCCTCCGGGACTCATATCTCCAGTACCTGTTCCTCTATTTCGTAGAGCATCAATCGCTGCACCAGTAGCACTTTTACCCGCTCCATATAGCATAAACGCCCCACCTGCAGCAGCTCCTACTGTCATGCCCATCGCTCCAGTCATAGCCATACCAGCAGAAAATGCCTGGTTTGCGCTAGCAGTAGAAACACCGGTAATTACACCCGCAGCATATGCCGGAATACTCGATACCATTACAGCAACCATCAAGGAATCAACCATGAGCATCGCCATAGTATTTAGCATCGCATTAAAATCATTTTTATGCGCTAACACCTGGCTAGCCCACATTCCTGTCTCGTCCTTAACTGCAGCAACCACTAATAATCCGACAAGTAATTTGGTCCCAACGGCAATAATATAAGTAAAATATTTTTTGCCCATATCTCTTGTCCAAGAGCTGCCTAAAAATCCCAAATTTATAATGCCAGCATTAATAACTAAATAAAACTCCACATATATGCAAAATAATTGTAAAGCCGCCCAGCCAAACGCAGCCATAATACAAAATCCAGCAAATACGCTCACAATTCCTAATAAAATTAACCCTGGTTCTTTTAATACATCCGTGTAGCTCAGCGTAACTGCACTAAAAAAATCACTTGCAATCTCTACTCCAATTCCAGCGATTTCAGATGGACCATAACCAGCTGTTAATCCACCCGCTTGGTATGCCCACTCTTTATACTGAGCAATAATTTGGTATACCCAATCCACGTTTTTTACGAAATAGAGAAATAAAGCAACCATCAATAACCTCAACACGGCAAAACCCAACATTTTTCCTGGCTCACCTCCGTGAAGTAACCGCACGCCAGTATCAAACGAAAATTCAGTGGCTGAAAGGAATAAAAATAGACTAGTTGCGGCTGGCACAAACACAGTATGCCAAGTCGAGGTGCTACCCATCAAATCATTGAGCATCTTATTCATAAACCCTTGGGGGTTAAATGTGGTTTGAGTATATGCTAGGCAAAGTATTGGCATATTAAATAAAAATATGAGAAATAAATGCTTAATAATTTTTCTTAAGATAGCCATATCTATACTTTCCTCAGGGTTTAATTTGTTGTGACATATTTTGTAAACTATTTTTCATTTGCATATTATTAGACTGACGCTTCATTTGATTATCAGCTAGAGCTTGTGTTTGCATTTGCAACGAAGCATTTAATATTGTATTAGTTTGTTGTACTCCAGTACCCAACGAACCTAATAGCTGCGCTTGAGTGGTGGCCATTTGCGCCGGATTCATAGTAGAAAACTTCAGGTTCATAATTTGATTAATATCTTGAGCTAGCTGCCCAACATTACTAAAAACATCTGCGCCAGTCCCTAAAATATGAGCAATATTCTGGCAAAAGTCCCCCTCAAATTCATCATATTGTTGACTATTCCATGAACCAGGTGAGCAACCTTCACAAACATAGCTTTTCATAAAATTTGAAATAGTGCTAAAAATGCCTGCAAATGCGGCAAAATTAGAAGTAAGATTATTATTAGCATTAGCCATTTGGTAGTTATATTGTATATTTTGCACACTAGAACTTAATTGCGCTAAAAGTTGTGCATCAGTTTTCATTGCTTGCACACTCATATTAATGTAACTTGGGTCAGTAATACTGGTTACAACCACAGCCTGAGCATGTACAAAGTTTACCCATAGCACCCCTATCACAACGCTATATAGCTTGACTAATTTCATTCTTACCTCTACTGCCTTTATCCCACTTAACTTATCACTTTTTCAGTTCTTATAAAACTCTCTGGTATATCTTTAATTAAATCTAGTGATAACACCTTATTAATTAGCTCCTCATTAGAATATACTTTTAGTTTATTAAATAGCGACATCTTAAATCCTATCATAGTACGCCCTGCTCTTTCTTCATGGATTTTGCTCAAATACTGTGCTACCTCATAATCTGTTTTACCTATAAACAATAAAAATAATATTTCATATTCCCGTGGCGTTAGACGAACTTTATCCGCATCCATAAACTGCGGTATTTGTGCTATCCCAATTCGTTCATTTAGGCATTGTCGGATATATAGTTGAGCCTCTTTCATATGATTAATATAGTCAGTTAATCTCTTACAATTCAATGCCGCAGTGCTTGGTTCAAAGTTTTGTAACATAATTTGCTCTCCTTAAAAAAGTACTTTTTAATATTTCCAATTTAAAATTCTTATCATAAGTTAGGTTAATCTTAATTTAAAAGATTTACCCATAACTATTTATACTATTGCCCATATATGCCTTTTTATCTATCGGTCTTAATACCACATCGGAAGTCAACATGATATTAATTTGTTGGCTTGCCGGAATCTCAATTGTTGGTTGAACGTTTAAATTTTTTTGAGTAACCTGTAACCCAGCTTGCCCCAACTGCTGGCCTAGACCAGCGGCTAAAGACTGCCCAACCGTCGGATTAGGATAAGTAGTACCTGTTTGAACATTTGAGTTAGAATTATTTTGAGAATATTGCATGCCTGCTGTAATAACTCCCATAACCATAGCTGACCCATAAATTCGTCCGTAATGGTTATTAACTTCCCCAGTTAACCCACTAATTCCCATTGCATCAGTACCGGGCATCCCATATAAACGATATGATGCACCACTTGGAAATATTACTCGGTTCCACGCCACCATTACTCTACTTTGCCCATAAGCAATGTTACTGTCATAAACCCCAATTAGCCTAGAACCACCAGGAATTAATAAATAGTTGCCCGTTTTAGTATCATAAATATTACGTGCAACTTGAGCAGTAACTACTCCTGGTAAATCAGAATTAATCGGGGTAATCATAAACCCAGGTATAGGAGTGCCTGCTTTAATCTCATATTTTGAAATAGGATCTTTTACTGATGAATTTATATAATCTTCGCTAAACATCTCTTTTCCTTTAGCAAGCATAAAATTATTCTTTTCAGTTTGCATATTATGGGTAACATTGTTAACGTTATCTACATTAGTCGGCGTAGAGTTAGGTTGAGAGTTAGCAGGCGATACATAGCCATCGCTTGGTTGTGAATCACGCGTAGCTATAGTAGGTTGAGTTACAGTATTATTATCACTAGAAATATTTTCATGAGCAGGCTGGGAAGCATTGGCATTATGGGGTTGTGGACCTAATAATGTATCCGCCTTATAAGAAGCATATTTACGTTTAATCTTATCTAATCTTTCATTCTGATATTCTTGTGTAATTGCATCTTGAGCCTGTGGTTGTAGAGAGATTTCTTGTGATTTAGCACTGGTTGGACTAGTGTTAACTGGTATCTTATTTGTATTTACAATTGGTGGAATATTTGTTCCTCTTTCGGGCAATGGATCACCTATTTGATTATTAGCAGATACACTATCATGCACTATTTGATTTTTGAGCTTCGTTTGCTGCTCTAAAAATTGTCTAGTATCTTCACCCTTACCACTCACAGCCATCGGAATATCGCTAGCTTGAGACCTTTTTTGCTGCAATTTAATTTGTTGTTCTTCAAAGTATTGGTTTTTGTTAGATTGCATTACAATAGTAAATAATATTGCCGGAATAACTACAACTATACTAACAGCTAACCCAATCTTAAATTTAGATAGCTGATTAGTTTCAGGAACTCTTACTAAATCTAAGGCTTTTTCCTTAATACTCATCAATCACCTCCAAATAGACGCTTATACCAAGGCTTTTCTGGCGAAACTTTAGCTATAAGTACTTTTTTTTCATAATCAGTCCCATCCCCAATGATTAATGCTGCCTTATTAAATAATGAATCTACTCTATAGTACCCTCCTGGCATTGGCTGGTATATAAGCAATGATTTCTCTACGCCATCAGCATCAATTTCAAATAAGGGAGGGTAAATTTGACGAGTTTGAGCAAATTTTAACCAAACGTGTATGCCATCGTCGAAAGCTTGTACAGGCTTCCAATCCACATCATCACCCGATATTTGATAATTAAAATTTAATGAATTGACAGCCACCATAGGCTGAGGTGTAGCGTTTTCTTCTGAAGCTACAAGTGCCTCTTGACTTAATGGTATTGAGATACGATTTTGCTCACGTTTAAGAGCCTCATTTTGTTGATCTATCCTAGCTTGATTTAGCTCCTCAGGATAATAAAACGCAATTGCAGTCACATAGTTGTCTTTAGATGACTGCAAAGGAATATTATAAGTTCTCTTATTAGTAGTAATAATAAGGTTAGAATCTAAACCAGCATCAACCGGCTTTAGAATTACATGAGGCGTTGTATTACCATCTGTACCCGAATAAAGAAACTGCGGGGAAGTAGTACCGGGAACTATCCAATTTTCTTTATCAGAAAGAGTCCAGCCTCTTATAATTTCACCTTGCTCTAAACGTATATCACACATTCTAAGAGGCTTACAAATTAAAGGATATGGACCTCCAAAGGGCATTGTTATAACCCCGTCTAATCCAGGAACTAACTTTAATTTAGTAATATTATTGAGTTTTTTAGCTTCTTCGATTACATCTGTTGCAAAATCATTTTTAGTAAGTTTGTTTGCAAAGATTAACCTTGCATTATTGGCTATTGGCTCATATATTAAATTAACCTTTCCATCAGTTTGAGTATTTAGAGAAGAAGCGATTTCAGATATATTAGTATTGGATACATCAATATTGAATTTTAGATGTTCTTTCTTACCTAAAGAAGATAGTTCATGCATTGATGGGTTATATTTTTTTAATTCATCTATTAAGTAATTTACATCGCCATTATAAAAAAAATCAAAACGCATTGAAGAAAACTCGTTCATTTTAGCCGTTATTTTTATCTTTTTGGGGATACTTTTTTTTCTTTTAGAAAGATTAGTTTGAGAAGTTATGCTCTTAGATTGTGATGAATTTGGGAATAACGATGAATCTTGCATATTGATAAGTGCTTTCTGTAATGCTTGGTCATGTGATACATCATTCGAACTAGTAATAGACATATTAGGGGCAGATGCTGAATTTGAACTTGCTATACAAATGCTCAATTTTATTGTAAGGAATAATAACACCAACCTTTTTAACATATTATGCCCCAGCTTTTAATTTAAATATGTCAAATTGTGTTATTAAGATACCTAATGGATTCACATAATATATATTAGGATCACTAGGAATGAATGTGGATAGTGTAAGTGTAGCGCGATAGTACATGCTATTAACTGTTCCATCAATGGCTTTCCTATTTTCTGTCCATTCAATTTGATAAGAGCTACTATTAGGTAACGGATTAAAGGAGGTAATGTCTACCACTATTGTTGCAAGGTTAGGATTTGCAGCGTTTTCCCTAACAATATTGTCCACCTCAGTTGCCATATTTTGAGCTGTCATAGCTTTAAGCTTATCGTAACTTCTCTTATTAACCTCCGGGTCAGATGAAAATGAACGCAAAGCTATAATATAGTCTTGCATCTGTTGCTGCATCATATCTTGGCTTATCTTTAATTTATTACTCGGGTTACCAGTAGCAATAATGCGCCCAATCTTATCTACTGCAAAAAATATAGCATCTACCTGTTTTTGATGGGCTATACTATACATTCCGCATAATGATAATAATGTTATAGCCCATGAGAAAAAAATACCAATCCACAAACGATGATTTTGATCAATTGTACTGCCATAGCGTAAATCCCATTCCCTGGTTGCACTTAAGTAAGGATTTTTTACACCTTTCCCATCTTTATTAGCTGATTCACTTCCTAATATAATATTCCCTTGTGAAGTCAGAAATAATTCATCTCCATTTTTCTCGACTATGCCCTCAATAATTAATTTGTCATACAAAGCAGAGTGGCTAATTTTAGTTAAGTTTTTCTTTTTAATATTCGCCATTATTAAATTCCTTAAGGCTACTGTTCATTTTTTTATTTATCTTTAGCCAATAGTCAGCCCATTCCAATAAAGTTGAACTATTATATTTCTGAGCAAGTTCTCTAATCCAATAATAACTAAATTCTTTGTTATGTTTATGGTAAAGTTTACGAGCATTTACTGGGTCGTTAACTCCTACAAAACACTTAGTTAATTCACATATATCTAGTTCAAACACTCTCCTCCCATAAGGGCTTGTATAATAATATTGCTTACGTGGTTTAGCAGAGGATAAAACTTGAATTTGCCTTAAATTTAACCCTAATGATCTATAATCACTTTCAAGCTCACAGGCAGCAGGATTAGGTAAAAATATTCTTGTTGGACATTGGCCATAGATATCCTTCGGAATATCATTAATTTGATGAGATGCTAATACTACAATTACGTTATTTTTACGTTCTGTACGAATTAAGTCATTCAAATAACCTTTAAACACCCCATTATTTAACGCTGCCCAAGCTTCATCAAAAATGAATAGTAATGGATAACGCAACGGGAATAGTTTGAATTTAAGGTTAGTAAACAAGTATACGAGTAAAGGGATAAGCGCCTCATTACCGTATTTTAAGTACAACGCTTTTAATTCATAAGTACAGATAGGAACGTTTACCATATCATATTCTTCATTATTGCTTTCGAATAAATTTTGAAATGGCCCTTCATGTGTAAAATATTTTATAGCCTCAGCAAGATATTGATCTTTTGCATTTATCTGATTATAAAATTCCCATAATGTGCGTTCCTCTTTACCATATTTAGAAAATAATTTAATCGTATCAATTAATATGCTCGTTTGCTCTGGAGTTAATTTACTTTCTCGTTTTTCATCAAGTCTAGGTAATTTTAATTCGCACAGAACTTTAATAAAAGCATATGCTATATCCCGTTCTTCAGTGGTATCCACATTTCGCAACGGTTGGAATGAAATTTTTGCTTCAAAGTTGCCAATGTCATAATGGTTGCCACCTACGCCATAACATAATGCTTGAGAGCTATAATCCATATCAAAGTAGAAAACTTTGGCATTCTTATAGCGTAAGTGTTGTGCTGCAATTAAATTCAATAAAGTTGACTTACCGGCTCCTGATGGCCCAAGCACAATCGTGTGTCCCACATCATTAATATGGAGCGATACTCTAAATGGAGTAGCTCCATCTGTAACTGTATACATTAAGGGGGGATTATTAATTTTTAAATCTACAAAAAGTTGACTAGGATTACGTTCTAATCCAGACCATATTGAGGTCGTGGGAATTAAATCAGCTATATTATTTACACTTAAAATTGGCAATCTTACATTTGCATAATCTATAGCAGGTAAGGATCCCAAATAAGCTTCAACCGCATTTATATCTTCCAGCATAGTTTTAAAACCTATATTCTCAATAGCTTTTCTAACTAATCGGACATCATTATTAAGTTGGTTTATATCTTCATTAAATAGTACTACAGTGGATGTATAAAATCCATAGCTTTCTGTATTTAAATTATTAACCATCACAGCTTCATTAGCCATACTAGCTAACACCATTACATCATCATTTTGCCAGCCGACCCCTTCTTCTTTACCAGAAGCTTCGCGTAGAAACCCTAATAAAGACCTTCTTTTCTGGGCCCAAACCTTCCGAATTTTTTTAAGAAGATAATCTGCATCTCTTGTGTCTAGTCTAATAAATCTGGTATTCCATCTATAAGCAATCCGTAATTTGTTTAAACAATCTAAAATTCCAGGATAGCTATAGCCTGGATATTCAACAATAGAAACCACTTTGAAATATCTGTCTCCAATTTTAGGTAACTTACCGGTTACTAAATCTGCCATTCGACCTAATATATAATCTAAATATACTTTTGTATCAGGAAATTCTACATAATCATGCGTACCTAGCATGCAACTAATAATAAAAGATATTTGTTCTTGAGAACTCAGTTGTCTAATTCGTAATATTGTTTCTAAATTATCTACAAAATCATTTATATCTTTTTTAAATCGTTTCAAATGCGCACTATAAATAGATGAATTACCTTTCTTATCTGTAAAAAATGCTCCAAGTTTTATGTCAGCATCAGTCGGTGGCATAAACGTTAAAGTTATAAAGTAAGCTTTCTCATAATGCAAATTTTGCTGGTTATATCGTAAGCGGCGCTCTTCATCAATCATGAAAGAAGTTGCGTCTGGGAAAAAGCTATCTAATGCATCAATATAACCATCAGTTTCATAACTAATACAATCTACCCTGAATTCCCAACCAGAGCCATACTTCACCAGAGTATTAGCTAATATTAGCTGCACTTGATTCAATTCTTCCGAATCTGCTAAATCTAAATCTTGCCCACGGTATTCAAATGATGCAGTTAATGATCCACTTTTATTAACTATAATGCCCTCATCCACCACAAACGCATAAGGTAATAAATCCCCTAAGCTTTTAAGTTGTTTGCGAAATGGAGTTAATCTAAGCATTATTTGGAAAATTCCTTTGAAGTTGGTGATTTATCAGAATTACGAAATATTAGATAAAAAATTGACCAAAATAGAGAAAATCCAGCAGTACGTGCGCCCAGTTTAGGATCAAAGTAATACTGTACAACTGTTGCACATCCGGGATAAAAACCTCCAGATGAATAATATTTATTTTGCATCATATGCCTAAATGCTGTTTTTAAATATAATGGATCTTTAACAGCAAGCTTTTGCAATATCTTTAAAATAGTATAAAACATGATAGGCCCTAATATATATGCCATCCAATTTCTAAGCACAAATACGATAGTTAACGTAACAATAACAACTACTATAAATAAGAGCCTATCTGCGCCTTGAATTAAATTGTGCGGTTTCCACAATGCAGGGTTTATGGGATGCGTTATTAAAGACATACTTCAACTACCTTATTAAACATTTGCACCAAATATAGTAGTAAACCATCCAACCGCATTAACAACAATGACCACCCCCATGGCTACAGCTGAAAATTTTCTAGCACCCGTACCATGATCAGCCATTGCCCAAGCAATCCCAGCACCCACAATAGCTACAATTGAACAAGTCATTCCAATAGGGCCTGTTATAGTATCTTGTAGCAGAGTTGCTACACTAGCTACTTGTGCAATCCCTCCTCCTGAAGCAGAACCAGCTATGGCATATTTTGGTATAATGAATAGGAAACGTTTTATTCTTTTAAACATTCTGACGCCTTTTTAATAAAGTTGATGAGATGGTACTTTAAATTAACATATATGGTTGTTTATTTGCTTAAGGCGAATTTTAGTATAAAATAACATGGTATTTATTATGTCATTTAAGGGATTTTGCACTTATGTAGAGATTATTTTTTTAAAAAATAGTCTTTAAAATTTAATAAATAAGAAATAGCAATGATGAAAATTTTAGATAATTTAAAATAATAACAAGCAGGGCCGATTAAAATGCCTAACTTCCATATTATTTTTAGATCAAGATTAATAATTAATTCTAGGATTTATTTGCTGGAATGGTATATGTTCAACTTAATACCCAAAGATTTTTCAATATAAATTTCCAATGCATAGTTATATGAAGCTCCAGTTGATTTAGCATATATACTTAAAAGAAGCTGTTCTTCAAGGTTTTTAATATCCGGCTGTCCACTCATATTTAACAGTTTAGAAGAATATTTTTTTATAATTAGTTGTGAATACTCTAAATATTTGTTTTTCTCTGAGTCTCTCAATTTATAATATTCACTTTCTATGTAGCTACGTTTAGCGGTTTCTTGTTGTTCTAATAATTTTTTTTTGAATTTTTCTTCTTCCTTTTTTCTATTTTCTTTTTCAATAATTTTGTTTTTCTGCTGTGATTTAAACATAAATTTTTCATGATGATTTTTCTTTAATGTGGCTATAAAATATCCTACATTATCTTCTGGTTTCATATTTTTAGTATATTCGCTGGCATATTTTATATAATCTATACCTTTATTTTCAAATGTCTCATTTAATAATTTAATAGTATCTGAAGTTAAAGTAATATCAAAATCTTGCAGTATTATTTTTAATTCTTCTTTTAATTTCACTGAATCATCATTAAATAAATCTGGAAGGTTTTTAAGTGGACTAGTTTTTTTGAAAGTTTTTTGTTTTATTATAGGAGAGCCAAAGTTATCTTGATAATTTATTGGATTAATATCTCGGCTCTCTGCAAAAACTATATCAAAATAGCTACGAATTTGAGGTTTTTCTTTAAAAAATTCGTATTCCAAAATTAAATTATTGTCTTTTAAGTAATCTAAAGCCCGTAATATGACTTTAATTGTAGTTGGAATTGCAGAATTATTATTTATATTAACAATCCCTCTAGCTGCCAATTCTTCTAACTTTAACCTAATTTTCTTATCAGTTTTAAAATCTCTATTACCCATCCACCATCGATTTTTATCTGCGTACATATATAACTTCCTAGCTGTGGGATTATCTATACGCATTAATGTATTTAGCTGAAATAATATATGACCTTTCTGCTCAACTAAATTGTTAATAAAAAAAGGTTCTAATCTAACTTTTACAATTGCATTGGATTTAGTTAACCCTGTAAACTCCATATATTTTTTGAATTCTTCTAAATTTTCTTTTTGGGTAACTTCAATAGAATTTATAAAGGAACAATCTAACATATCTACTAACTTGCCTTGTGTAGCGTTATATGCACAATTCCATAAAAGATATTTGGTGTCACGCATTCTTAACAATGATTCATAAATTAAATTATTCAAATGAGCAGATCCTCGCTGCCCCAAATATTTAGTAATTTCATAATATGTAAAATAAATCTCAGTAGGGATAATTTCAGCTGAGTGTAAAAAGTCATAATCATTTAGTAGTTCATTTATTTCACGTTTTTCAATTTTTCCACTGATTAACTGATTTACTAGCTCACCTATTCTATTAACTTTAGCAACTATAACAAAACTTGAGCAATTAAACAATTTTGTTAATGCCTCAAGATCTCCTTTAATTAATTTATTGGAAATGATCTTATTTATTATTTCCACATATTCCACATTTTCCTTCAACAATGAAAATTGTCTTAATACATCTAAGTTATAATTGGATAAATGATACGCTATAGTAATATTATTATCCAAATTTTCAAGGGTAAACTTAATGAACTCTATTTTTTCAAATAAAGTTTTAACACCTCCACGTTTATGAACTAATGCAATATTTTCAGCTTCGTTAAAATATTTTAAATAATCGCCCACCTTATTAAACATTAATTCATGAATTTTTTTAAAAAGAGTGTTATAAATTTTATTTTTAAAATCAATTGAAACTTGAACTAAAGCAAAATAAACTTTTTGATCAAAATTTCTAGGTATTACTCCACGCGGATTACTTACCTCAACAACCTTATGCGTAGATTCATCTATTACATACTTACGTTGCTGCAAAGAATCACCTGATACCATAAATAACGGCAAATCAATTACGCGATTATCTACTGGTAAATGCTTTTGGTATTCAGAAGTTACTGGCAAGTACTTATTCGGATCATATTTACTTAAATCATTCATAAAAATAGGCCTATCCTTATATAATTTCCTAAATTTATACCAAGTTACTGATACAGTATTGTGCTATAAAATTAAAAAATACATTTACAATATAACAAAACTAAGAATACAGTACTGCGCTATAATAATGTCAAGATTATAGCATAAAAACCTTCAAATATATGAAAAATACAGTACTCTGGTATAATTTAATGTAATATGTTTAATGGACTATACATTTCATTTTAGATACAGTACTGTGCTATAAAAAATATAACTTATTGAAATTATTCATTTATTCATCATTAAAAAATAATTAATGCATATTTTCAATAATTATTGCATCTACAGTACTATGCTATAAGTCATACAGTACTCTGCTATAACAGCTACAACACTGTGCTATAAGTCATACAGTACTCTGCTATAATAGCTACAACACTGTGCTATAAGCCATACAGTACTCTGCTATAAAAAATGCCTATTAAATATCTGTTATATATATTTTTTATTGCACTGTAACATATATAACAATAATAACAATAATAACAACATTAACAGTAAAAGTAAAAAATGTAGTTTAATTGGTTATTTCTAAATAAAATTAATAAACTTAATCAGGGTGACTACACTTTTTATAAAATTTATTAAACATATTTTTAAAGATAAACAAAATATTTCCAATGATTTTACCTATAAAGTAGGAGATATAATTTATAAATGGCGTAAATCCTAATTTACTTAACAGACCAATTCCAATTAGCCAAAATATTAATTTTACAAATAATGGGTACCCCGTATCTTTAATCATAAGTATTCTTTCCAAAACTTTTCTTATATAAAACAAAGACTTTCATTGGTTATAATTTTGGAAACAAATTCCCCAATTAATAGGATAAACCCCACATTTAATTAAAGTTTTAGGGATAATAATAGGATAATCTTCTAAAACAATTATTTGTAATAAACAGTCTCTTGAATTAGCATTAAATTTTCTAAAAAGCTCTTGTATTGCATTATTAACAGTAGCTTTTGTGTAATTTGAACCTTTAATATTATTTATAAAAGTAGCTATTGCTTTATCTTCTCTTAAACCTAGTAGGATACAAAATAATACTTCTACTTGTTTTAATCCCAAAGTTAAGCTTTTATGGTTAAAAACATATCTATTATCACAGCTATTTCTATGCATATCTAAAAAAGATTTTGTTAAAGTATTAGCTTTATATTTTTCACCATAACATAAAATCCCAAGTGTATTACCGGTAAAAATGTTTATTATTGGTTTCCTATAAAAAGTAAATATGCTTAAACCTGTTGAATACTCATTAATATCTAAAAAGCTCATCTCAGCTTTTATTTTCAAAATATCTTTATCATATTTATTATATGACTTGGAAATATTATCAATGGGGTAAGGCATATTGCTATCTTGCAATAAAATTATTTCTTGTAAATTAACTCCCATTAATTTAGCGAAACCTGTGGTTGCTGCAATGTATTGAAGATTATAATTTTTTACATAAGCAATTTCAGTGCGGTAAATCTTATAAAATGATTGTACATATTCATAAAGGTATTGTTGATCATCAATAAATTTATTTTGTTGAGAATTTAAAACTTCTAAAAAATTTATAGTCATAAATTATCCATATTATTTATTGCACAATCTTAAAAATATTTATAAACATAAATTTAATCAATCGATAGATAAAACTAAATAATGTATTTAATTTCATATAATTCATCAATACCATTTAAACATAATATCAATTAAACTTATTTGTTAACTAACTCTGTATATATGAATTTCCTGTTATAAGTTTGTTATTATAGGAAGCAGTCTAACTAATGATTTTGTAATGCTCTGGTTCATATATTAATTTGTAAATAAAAATTATATTATTAACAGCTTTTAAACTTAGATATGATAAAATCAGGGCGGTATAGATATTAACACACATTTTTGATAATTATCAAATTTTTTAGTAAAAGTAAATTATGTCAGCATTACAATCAGAAGATTCAACACAAACTAATTATCAAGAGCTCGATAATATTGCAACTAATATTGAGCAAAAAATAAAGCTATTAGATATAAAGCTGCCGAAGTTAGCAGAAATGGCTGAGGTAGATTATTTTAGCTTGCGCAAGATAGTTAATCGAGAAAATAACTATATGCCCAATCTACGTATTTTAATTAAGCTGGCTTCTTTTTTTAATATTACCACTGGTGACCTAATTAGTTATAACAGGTTACCCCAATATATCTCTACAATTAAGTTAGAGCAAATCGAAGATTTTTTAAACGATAAAATACCTGAATTTGAATTACAAAATAAAGTTTTTTGTGAACATTATATACATGAGCATGCTTTTGCTATAGAAAAACCATTATTAAATTTTAACATACAAGCTCTAGTAAATCATATATGTTACCCTACGAATAAATTTTATAAAGATGGCATATTTATAGTAACTATTTGTAATCAAAATAAATTTATTCAAGTTCACACCATTAAAGATAATATCGTATATTTTAACGACGGGGACACTCAAAACACAATGCACGAACAGCTCGAATATGTCAAACCGATAGCGGTGGTTGTTAAATTTATATTAAACCAGAGCCTAATTTGATAATAATAGGCAGGCTAAATGAATAATACTAACAATACTTTTAAATTGTATCCATTATTAATAGCATTCCTAATAGCAAGCCAAGTAATGTGTTTTATTTATGCTAGACGCCAAATAGACATTATACATATGCCGGTCAATGCTTCTGGAATTATGTTCCCGATAGACCTATATTTGGTTGAAATTATTGGCGAGTGCTATGGATATGAATATTCCAGACAATCCGTATGGATAAATACCATTATACATATATTTTATTTAGTAACTGTAGTATTAATATCATTAATCCCATATTCTGATTTTATGCACCAAGATTTAAAGTTTTCTTACCAACATTTAATTGATATATCTTGGGTAGTAGCGCTAGGGTCATTATTAGGTACTTTTCTTGGTGATCTATTTAGTGCCCGTGTTGTACCACAAACCAAAGTTATTTTAAATGGCAAATACACCTTTTTGCGGATATTTTTTGCTCAATTTGTGTCGGAATTAATTGTTACCTCAAGCTATCTTCTAAGTTTCTTAACCAATAATTATTCTTTTTATCAAACGCTACAATTAATTATGCACACAGTTTTAATAAAATCAATTATGGCATTGTTATTATGGCCAGTTGCAAAAATAGCAATTTATCAAATTAAGAAGTATGAACAAATTGAAGGGTTTGACTTTCACCAAGATTATAAAACATTAGCATTTGCTATAAAGAATAGTAGGCTAAAATTAAAAGGGGTGTACAGATGAATACAAAAACATTTCTGCGCTTTTTTACTTTTTTAAAAAGGTTAAGCACAACAACATGCCCAAAACTTAGACTACAATCTATGGAAGTATTTAAAGACGAAAAATCAGAACGCCCTTATGTATTCGTATCACCAATTGGTAAATATCAGCCACATAAAATTTTTCTAGAGGATTTACTTGATCAGGACAAATTACTAAAAAAATTAGATTTCCCCTCTGTATGCTATGTATTTCACGCTTATGGAGTGCTAAGAGCCAGTGAAAATAATGACATTTATTGTTTAACTGAGATTATGCCATTTAATAATGTGATTAAAGTAAAAAATAATAAAACATTTCTTATTGAAGAATGGGATAAAGATAAATTTGATATTGATTATATGTTTTTAGATAAAAAGAGCTTACGCATAGCAACAGAGTTTTTTAGTAATACAAGCAAAATAAAACCCACTATTCCCGGTAGTCATCATGCTAATACTTCTGATACACCTTTACGAAATACTACTTTAAGGCTGGTTAAATGAACGATAACTTGTATTATACAATTTATAATACCTCTAAAAACCATAACCAACCATGGTTGGTTTTTTTGGCAGGATATACAGGCAGTTGTGAAACCTGGAATAGCTTATGCTCAGCTTTATTAACACAGGAAGATTATTCAATCTTATTAATAGATAATCTGGGTGCAGGGAAAAGTTTACAGCCCATAGGGACATACACTACAGAAGAAATGGCCGCCCATGTTATGCATATTATTAATAAATTAAATATAAATAAGATTTGGTTACTTGGGCATTCTATGGGTGGAGCTATTGCCCAACAAATTGTACTTACTCACCCTGATTTAGTACAACATTTATTTTTAATTTCCTCTTTTGCAGAGCTTGATGCGGTAGCCAGATTATTTTTAATTGGGAGATATGAATTACTAAAATCTGGAGCAGATAAGCATGCTGTAGCATTATCAACAATCCCAACTATTTTCAGCAATAGATTCCTTTGCCAAGAAGATAATCAAAAACTTGCTATGCAACGGATGATTAATAACCCGCAAACATTAGCAGGAATGTTTGGGCAGTTAAATGCTTGTTTGAAGCATGATGCAAAAAATGAACTTGTAAGAATAAAATGTTATACCTCAATTATTACCGGAGATGATGATGTACTAGTCAATCCACGGCACTCAACATACTTACATTCTGCTATAATAAATTCTACTTTTAATTGTATTAGTAATGCAGGGCACATGGTACAACTAGAGCAACCACAAGAGCTTGCCAATATTATAATTAAAGAAACATATAGTTTTCAGTAAAAAAATAGTTAGTTTAGAATACCAAAGCGGCATATTTTTGTAGGTGCTGCTCTATCACATAAACTTTACAAGTTAGTATCGCTATAAAATTACGAAGTAAATTTGCGGTAATTATCTATAATTAGGTCGATTTCCTCCAATTTATCTGGAGTAAAGGGAAAAAAGGCGCTAACTGCAGCAGTAAACTGTGCTCCACTTAGCAAAGTTTGAATCAAACCATCAGTTTTTTCTATAATAGTATTATTCATACCGCATAAGCAACCACCTGAGGCAATAATAGGTACCTTAATGATCTTGCTTAAATTAACGGTTAATTGCCGAGTAATGGGACCCAGCCCGCTGCCGTAAGTAGTTCCATGTATATTACCTAATAATGGGGTCCCTATTTTCTTATGATTTATATTAGTGGAGGTTAACCCTGTATAAAAAGCAGTAGCTCGAAGGAGGGGCAAAATAGTTATTGCATCAATTCCAGCTTCTACTGCAGCTAGTGCTGATTGGGATATAGTTTCTTCACTTCCAGCAAGTTTGGCAATTAAAGTATATAAATTATAACCTTTACGTGCAAAAGCCTGTTTAATACTATGAATAATCTCATAGACACTCTGTGAGTTATTGGCAATTATTTCATGTTTATTTAAGTTAGGACAGGATAGATTTAATTCGATACTAGTAATACCATTTTCATATAATTGGCAAGCTAATTGAGTGTATTCATCCATAGGCGTTAGAGAATGATTATCTGGATCTGATGCAATGCTTACAATTAAGTGTGGAAATAAAGATGAAGGATATTTAGCTTGATATTGGATGATTTCGGGAAGCATCTTGTTTATTCCCGGATTTCTTAACCCGGAAGATACCAGTACATTATTTTCTACACAAGCAATTATTGGCTCAGGATTACCTATTCTTGATTTTAAGGTACAGGATTTTGTAACAAAAGCTCCTAATTGTTTACTATGTTTGGCTATTAGGGCGAAACTGTTAAAATCAATTAGTTGATCATTAGCCCCAATTATTATAGGTGAATTTAGTTGTAAATGTCCAAGTTTAGTGAATGCATTATATCCCATTTGATCTCCTTTTTATAGTATTTAAGGTTTTTCGAATAAAATTTTTTTATCGCGTAATTTTAAAAAATTTACTTCAATAGTCATATAGAGTAAGTAAGCAACAAATAAAGAGCTACAGGTACAGATTATAAAAGATACCCAATTATTGGTAGTTATATCATATTGCCTTATAAATCCCATGATAATTTTATTGCAGGGCTTTTCAATTAAATATATTGCATATGAAATTAATGCTATAGAATGTACAAAAGGTATTTTCATGCTATATAAAATAGAGTTAGGGCTTAAGCATGAGATTATTAATAATCCAAAACTTATCCCTAATAATAAATATTCAAACATGATCGTATATAGAAAATAGGGGTAGTTGAGAATAATATACAAGGTAGCACCTGTACTTAGTATACCTAAATAAGCCATAAAATTCCCATATTTAGTTAAAACTGCCCATATATTGTTATGAAAATTTTTAATAAAAGCTATAATTACTCCTATTATTAATTCGTCTAAACGGCATAATGTAAAAAAATATATATGAGTTTTATAACTTAGTATTTGCTGGGAAGTTAAAGCTTTTGAAGCTAAGTTATATCCAATATATATGTTCCATAAATACTCACGAAGATAAATTCCTCCACCTATTATACATAGTAGACCACCTAACATTGCTAAGGATGATTTTAAGCGAAATAAAATTAAAACTATAAAAGGTAAACTTAAATAGAATTGTTCTTCAACACATAAAGACCAAGTGTATGATAAACTAGTGCCACTTTTGAGATTTAAATTAGTAGTAAACGTTAATAGTTGCCATAAAGGCGGTAGAGTAGGATTATCTCTTAAGGAGGTAAAAAATATGTATCCTAAAACAATTATTAAGTAGTTAGGAACTGTGCGTAATATCCTCCTTATTAGGAAAATGGCTATAGGAATACTTTTTTTTATAAGAAGATATTTAAATAGTTGGTTTCCTATTAAATAACCGCTAAGAGTAAAAAATAAGTCTACCCCCACCCATCCGATGGAAGTAATTATCCCAAAGTTAAGACTAGGATTAGCATAATAGAAATTATGTAGAAAAACAGTAATTATAGCTAATGCTCTTAAAGAATCTAATCCATTATTACGCGGAGAACAATTCTCATAAATAGTTTTCATTTTTCTAATTTCAATGGTAAATATTTTCAAGAAAGTATTTTAAAACACTAATCGGTTAATTTAGTCCACCGACATCAATAATAACTACTTATTATCGTTACTACTTGTAACAGAAGGTAAGACAACGATGTACTGATTGTACATTATATATATGCATATAGGAATTTTTTTATTATATACTGACTGCGGGGTCATGATATTTTTATAAAAATTTTTGCCATTAATCAATTAAATTGTGGTAATATACGCTTATTGAATAATCCTCCCATATTTGATAGAGATTAAAGGTGGGTTAATTAATAAATGATTTTTTGAGTTGATATTTTTATTTCTATGGCTAAATTAACTGAATATAAAGCAAAAAACAGTAACCCCTTCAATTTACTTGGTGTTGGGTTTGGGGCATTTAATCTTGGATTAGCTGCCTTAATAAATGAGATAAAAGGAATTAAGTGTTTATTTGTGGATAAAAAACCCTCTTTCTCATGGCACGAAGATATGATATTACATAACTCTAAATTACAAGTACATTATCTAAAAGATCTAGTTACACTGGTTGATCCAACTAATAAATTATCTTTTTTAGCATATTTGGTGGAAACTGGAAGGATCTTTCAGTTTATGCACAGGAAACAACAAACAGTATCTAGAGCTGAATTTAATGAATATTTCCAATGGGCAGCCAGTAAAATAAAAAATGTTTGCTATAATAGCTGTGTGCAATCAATTCATTTCGAAAATAAAAAATTTATAGTACAAACTGAAACTTATACTTATTCAACAAATAATATCATTATTGGAACAGGTTTGGTACCAAATATTCCCAATAACTTTAAAAAGTCTATATGTAACTCGATATTTCATAATTCAACATATAAAACAGCTAAGGCTAAGCTAAACTTTTCTGAAAAAAAAATTGCAATTATAGGCGGTGGGCAAAGTGGGGCTGAAGTTATAGATGATATAATATCTTCTTCGGAATTACCAGCAGAAATTGTATGGATTTCTGACAGACCTAATTTTCAGCCATTAGAAAATAGTTGTTTTAGCAATGAATTATATAGTCCTTGGCATATAAAATATTTTTATAAACTACCGTATGATGCTAGGCTAAAAAAGCTTAACGATTTGATATTATGTAGTGATGGAATTTCTGAAGATTTATCTGACTCATTATATAATAAGATATATGAATTACGGCATGTTAAGAAAATGCCTATAATTTTTTCTTTATTACCACACCACTTAGTAACCGCTATAACCCAAAATGATCCACATTGTTTACATATAACTAATCTAGATAACCAAAAGGTACTAACAAAACATTTTGATATAACTATACTAGCGACAGGATATAAGTATGAAGTTCCTTATTTTATGAATAATTTATTCCCTGGTATTACCAGCATAGAAGATTTAGAAATTAATCCAGACTATTCTATTAATTGGAATAATTCTAAAAACAAAATATTTATCCAGAATGGACTTAAACATCAATTTGGAATTTCTGATCCTAATTTAAGTTTAGCTGCTTGGAGAAATGCTGTAATCATTAATAGTATACTTAAAAAAAATATATACAATGTAGATTTAGATAATCTGATGTTTAATAATAATTATGTTTCTTAGGATTTTCATTCTAATAGGGTACCAATTATCTAGCTTATAGATTAGTAAAAATAAAAAGTAACTTTAATCCAATATTAGGTTAATTCTTCGCGTCTTACCACGATTAATATTAGATTTAAACCCTGCTGTGCTTGCGGAGTGTTTATTTAATATTAGAAGCAACCTTAAGTGAAGAAAAATAATTTGTTATTGTAGCTAGCAATAATTTAGAGTTAGAGGTTATCTTAAAATTGTATCGGCTCAGGTGACAAAGTGAAAGATTATTTCTTTCTATGAAAAGCAGATGTTTTAAATTTGAAGAAACTAAATTCAATAAATTAGATAGGCTACAAATTTGCATTCATTGGGTGGCATTGAGTTTGATTATATGTTATATTGTATGCAGCTCTAATGACAAGCACAAACCTATTTCAATTAAAAAATATAGGTATAAACAGCTAAATATATTTAAAAGGGGCTTAAAATTATGACGAGAATAATAAATGTTAGTTTAGAGAAGTTTTATGAAATTGTGGTGTTGGTCTTTGATACTGCAGCTAGTTATGCAATAAAACAGGATATGTTGTTTTCTTTTATGTAATATGAAAAGTTTTATAGAAGATATTATGATAAGCACTTTTAACAAAGTTTTTTCCCAACACAATAATCTGAAGTATCATGAGGCAAAAACAAGTAATGATCCTGTAGTAACTTTAGAAATACAACCAGCCAGAGCACCAACTTACCAGTTACTTAGGGGCAATTATATTATCCTTGACAAACTAAAAATGTCTGATATTGCCCCACTGTATCAATTAACACATGGTTCATTGGAATTAGAAAAAGTTTGGGAATATTTACCATACGGACCATTTGAAAATATTGAATCAATGCAAGTACATTATCAGAAATACATCAATACAAAAGACAAATTAGTATTTTGTGTCAAAGATAGGAAAACTAATGCACCTATCGGTATTGTATGCCTTTCAGAATGTAAACCTGAAATGGGCAACATAGAAATAGCTAGTGTAACCTATCCTATTAAATATCAAAAATCTGAAGCAAATACTGAGGCTGTTTACCTATTAATAACATATTGTATTAATCAATTAGATTTTCGTAAAATTGTGTGGCGCTGCAATAACAATAATTTGGAATCTAAGAAAGCTGCCATACGTTTAGGTTTTGAATTTGAAGGATTATTTTATAAGCATATGATCGTAAAAGGTAAAAATCGAGATACTGCTTGGTATGGGATAATTGATACAAAATGGCGTTTTCTCGAAAAAAATTATCAGATATGGCTATCAGAGCCTAACCCCAAAAATCGCAGATCTTTATATGAAATGAATAGCCATGTGGATAGATACAGCAAACTATAATAATACAGGATGGTAAATGAGTAAAAATACTACTTATAATAAAATCAATATATCTCACTTTAATATAATGCCTAATCAATCTACAAAATGGCAAAACCATATAGATCATGAAATTTTAATTGTTTTCCATGGTACAGGCTGCTTGTATTCTGATGGAGATGATCAAACCATTAAACAATATGATATAGTTAACTTACCTCCCTTTAAATCACATATGATCAAAAATATTGGAAGTGAGCCATTAAAAATTGGTAATATATGGTGGCAAGATAATATACATGCTGAACAAGAATCATTTACTATTGATAAGTTGGCAATAAACATTATATTACCAAGCTTTACTACTCCCAATGGCAAAATGCACCTAGGTCATTTGGCTGGACCTGTTTTGAATGCAGATGTATTAGCACGAGCACAAAAATCATTAGGAAATTCTAAAACATATCATCTGTGTGGAACTATCGGTTATCAAACTCATGTTGCTCACGCTGCCAAAGCTATTGGACTTAATTATACGGATACAGCATTTAAATATTCCGAAGATTTTTTAGAAAACTATGACTTATTATCAGTAGAATATGACACATTCACTACTTTATCAAAAGCTAATTATTTTAAAACATCAGCAGCTCAATTTATAACTAATTTATATCAACAAAATTGTCTTATAGAACGTACAACTATGGTTCCATACTGTGAATATGGACATGGATATGTATTTGAGGCAAATGTAACAGGGGTTTGCCCATATTGCAATAATAAAGTTAGTTCTGAGTGTGAAAATTGTGCTGAGTTTATTCCAGATCATTTATTAATTAACCCCATATGTACACTGTGCAATCACCCAACAATAATGAAGCCTCTATCTAGACTATTTATTCCTCTAGATAAATATCGTCATACTATTCAACACTTATTGATGCAAGGCTGTTATAGAGGAAATACTGCTAATTTTATAAATAGAATCTTATTAAAGCCATTACCAGAAATTCCTATAAGTATATATTCTGATATTGGTATCTCGGTAAATATTAATGGATTTCAAGATCAAAAAATATATTCTGCAGTTGAGCTTATACCTAGGTTTTTAACAGCATTTAACGATTTACAAGAAAAGCACAAATTTGATAAAAAATCGAAATTTTCGTTAAATCTATTTTTTGGTTATGATAACAGTTATTTGAGATGCATAATTTTTCCCATTTTGCTGAAATTATCAAATATTAAGCATGTGGAATGTAACGCTTTTTTGGCAATGAATTTTATCTCTTAGATGGAAGTAAATTTTCTACATCCCGTAGGCACGTGCTTTACGCTAAAGATATCATAAAGACCTTGGATTCAGACTGGCTAAGATTATATTTGGTTAGTCAAAAATCCACCATTTTAAACCGTAATTTCGTATTATCAGAAATGTATCAATGGATAAATAATAGGCATGATAAATTAGTGGTAATACTCAAAAGGATTAAAAATTTTTTGGATATAAATTTTTCTGGTATAGTTCCAGAGTCTGGAATTTGGCAAAAAGAACACCAGAGTTTTTACCAGCAGCTCCAAAACTTTTATGAAAAATCTACACATGCATTTAACATCGAAAATTTTGACTCAAGTAACATTGTAAGATTAAATAGTTATTTATTAGAAGAAGTATACGTGTTTTCCGATATGCTAACACAAAACTCTAATAACTATAATGTAGATCGCACGACAATATCTATCAGTCTACTTGGACTAAAAGCTCTTGCAGTGGCTTTATGGCCAATAATGCCCAATCTCACACAGCAAATTTTATGTATGCTGAATGATAATTCTCAAACCAGCATACCACGATTAAAAAATATGTTAGAATGGGTGAAACCCCAAGTTTCTCTAAACTACAATGCATGTAAGATCATTTGATATTTTTTTAAGGATAATAATATGGATAAATATATACTATTTATTAATTTTCGCCGTTTAATCAGGGAGAGTATTTGTACCTTTGAGGCCACTCACTATCTAGGATATAAAGTTTTAGTAATTGGAGATACTCAACTTCCTGAAACGTTATCTGCACATGTTGATAGATTTATGCTATGTAAAACTAATAATTTAGATGACCTACTACTCACTATTAATAATATAAAATCAGATATAGTGATAACAAGTGTAGTATGTTTTACTGAAACTGCTGTAGAGTCTAGTGCTATTATAGCACATAAATTAAATTTACCAGGACTACCCATTGAATCCATTAAATTTGTTCGAAACAAGGATGAATTAAGGAAGCGTACATTTCATATTGATAAATTACCAACTAGAATTATTCAAAAGGATACAGATATTGATTCATTTATACAAGAATTTGGATTACCGGTAATTATAAAACCAATTAACACTTCTGGTAGTACTGGAATTTATATGATTAATGATGAAAAAGATTTAGAAACTTATTATAAAAGTCGAGCTTCAATTGCAAACCCTATTTATGACCCAACTATCTCTCAAAAGCAATTAACATTTGTAATTGAGAAGTATATTGAGGGACAAGAAGTAAGTGTTGAGGGGCTTGTATATGATCATAAAGTTACTATTATTGGAATCACCCATAAAGTTACCTCACATCCGTTTAAACTAGAAACTTGTCATATTTTCCCAGCAAATTTAGATACAGAAACAAAAAATATGATCGAAGAAAAAACTACTGCATATATTTTAGCGTTAGGATTAAATAATACTTCTTTTCATTTAGAAGGAAAATATAAAAAACAAGAATTTTCTTTGATAGAAATTGCTGCCCGTCCAGGAGGTTGTCATATTAATTCTCATTTAGTACCGCTCGCAACAGGATATAACCTTTATAAAAATCTAATAAAAATCACTCTTGGTCAAGAACCAGACCCAGTCCTAACACCTAATAAAGTTGCTGGCGAAGTTTTTATACTTGCTAATCAAGAAGGGTTATTAAAGGGATATAATAATATGGACAACATTCTCAATCATCCATGGGTTTCACATGTAATTACAGAAACTCCAATAGGCACTCATATTGAATTACCCCCGAAAGATTTTAGGAAACAAAGATTACTTGGAGTAATTAGCACAGCGCCCTCCCATGATCAGCTTATTAAACATTTAGAATGGATATCTCAAACATTAACACCTGTTTTTAATTAAATCTAGAAAAAGCAGTTAGTATATTTAGTGATTTTCTAGGTTAAAAGATTACTTTACTATGAATATTGATATTATTGGTTGTGGTTCTATTGGTTGTGCTCTAGTTAGGTTAATAGCTACTTACTTATCAAATACACAAATTAGGGTATTTGATATAAACATTGCTAATTTAAGTGAATTATCCTATTTTTCAAATGTTGAAATAGTATATAATAATAACTATAGTTCCCTCACATTTAACAATACTGTAATTTGTTGTGCATCATGGGAAGCTACTAAAAATATTGTTAAATGTATTTGTCTACAAGATAACAATATAGAAAATTGTAAAACTTTCATCAGCATTTGTAGACCAAACAATGATGACCTTGAAGATTTAACTAAAATTATTGCAGATAATCAAATAGAATTTATATTTGCATATGGTTTAGAACCCGGATTAACAGAGATATTAAGTTATTATTTATTGAATAAAGTTGATTCGGTACATACCTTAAATATAGAGTGCGGCGGGTTAGTATTGCCAAAACCAAATAATCTTTTAGGCTATAAAAGGTTATTTGGCAGCTCTTATCTTCCATTTGCTCAAAAAAGTTGTTTTTGTATACGTAATGGTAAATTAATAACAGTCCCCAGATTCTCTGAAATTAAAGTACATGAAGAACCCGACATTGGTATAGTTGAAACTTGGCACGATGGAATGCAAATAAGACTTAGCACTAACCCAAAATTAATAAAAAGTAATGTTAATGTAGACCAACGTACAATACGCTGGTCTGGTTATGCAAATATTGTCAATCTATTACAAAAAGCAGGAATGCTAGATGAATTACCCCTTAATATAGATAAAAACTATTCAGCAAAAAAATTGCTTGAATCACTTTCATATGAATCATTCACCTTCAAGCCGGCATATGAAAAAAGTATTACAATTCTTAACTTTGAATTAACGGGATTAAAAGATAGAGATAAGATAAATATAAAATTAAAAATTAAATTTTTTGATCTGACGCCATGTATTAACTCTATGGCATTAGCTACCTGCTTACCCATATTATTTCTTTTATTAAAAAATAATCATATGTTACACGGTATTATTTATCCAGAACATCTTTTTACTCAAGATAATATCAAAGTTCTATTTGAATATATGCAAATATTTGGAGTCAAAATATCTGAACAAACTAATGTTATTAATTATAATTAAAATTCCTATGAAAAGATATACTTATGATATTCATTACTAGATTTTTTATTTCCTTTTGCCTATATACATTAATTGCTCAAGCAAACATATGGTTAACACCAATAGACAACACATTACTAGTATTTGGTAGTAGATTTTTTATGGTTGCAACTCCATTACTTATTCTAACAGCAAAAAAACAATCTTTGAGTATATCAATTTCTATAGCAACAATAGGACTGTGCTTACTATTTTTTTCTAATACGGATATCAGGTTATTAGCAATAATTTTTATTAGTATTGGTATTAGTATTTCTGGGTATTTGATTCGCTTTGAGGCAGCAGAAACTCCATCAGGAGCTGCCTACAATAAAATTGCAGTAAATATAGGCTCAGTATTATCTGGACTCTTTTTATATTTTTCAATAAAAAATCAAACAGCATTTCTTCTTATTAGTATAATTATATTTGTATTTATCATCCTATTAACAATTAATAGAACAAAACATAGTATACATACTATCCAGAATAATAAATTTTCAAGAGACCCAAGGATTATTTTAGGCTGGATATTTTTAGGTATTTCAATTGGAATTAAAATGTACAGTTTATATTCTCTGCTACCACAATACTTACTTTCTCAATTAAAAATACTCCCCACATGGTATGGTTTTTTAATCACCATAAATGGGTTAGTAATTATATTTTTACAGTTACCTATTATGCAATTAATTACTAGGTCTGCCACAAATAATGGGCCATTAAAAATTACCTTTACTATTATGGGTTCTGGTATGCTATTAATAACTGCACTTTATTTACCAATATTTACCAATATCATTATTTTATGCGTGTGGGTCATTCTGTTATCTTTGGTTGAATGCGCTGTAAGCTATTTAGATGTAGCTGGAGTTAAAATGAACAGTTTATTTATTAAAGAACTTTTTATTGGAGTTGGCGGTGGAATTTGTGTTTTGTGCGGTCGTTTATTTTCAGTACATGTGGCAAGTTTAATGACAGGAACTATAGGCTTAATTACTATGGGGATTGCAATTTTATTTTTATTTCCACAATTAGGTGGCTATGGACATCGCCCGCCAAAACAAACATTATAAAAATTAATAAACATATAGAGCTAACCTATTGAGTTGAGCAGATCTGCAGGTGAGTAGACCAGCGGAACTACCCTGTTAGATTCTAGTACAACTGTACGTAATACTCTAGCATTATACGCCCCCTATTGACTGATTACTGGAATGCAATCAAAAATCCGGGTCTGCAACCTAAGTTATTGATATAATAAGAAAATTATTTTTAATAATATTTCTAGATTTAACTTTTTTATTACTACTAATAAAATTTTTATTGAATTTTTAAAACTAGGAGGCGTATTTGATAGTTCGGTATATGATTGTGAATTGGAGTATGGCAGTCCAAACTCGCGCAGTAACCCAGATGTATTAGGTACATTGTTATTGTGTTAATCCCCATAATAATTATCAATATATGGGGACACATTTAATATGCGGTTACCCTGCTTGGAACCTGTCGTAGTAATTTTATGCTCATAAGTTTTCAGATTTTTATCTCACATAATTTACTCGTCAAACTAGTATCTTACCCTTTAAATTATAGCTTATGTACTAGTTTTATATTATACTAGACCTGTACTGTTCCTTAATTTGAACTTTTATATATAGGAGCATTAGAACAAGTAACAGTAGTTATAATTGGGGTTAAGTTACCAATGACTGCTGCTATTCCAGTATGATTATCTTCATGACCACTAAAATCAGTTCTTTCACAAATACATCCATTTGCAGCATTTACTATATTCATTGATTCATGTGTACGGAGAAACCGTTGTATCCCTAAATTCTGCCAGATATGCCCTAAGCTATTATGTAATGCACTGCATGCATTACTGCATATAACCGAAGATTCTACAACAGGTATACTATAACCTACAACCGTAGAATATGAACCAAGAGAACTGACAACTGGTTCTGCACTAGGCGGGGCTAAGCTAAGTGTACTTATAGCTGCACCTGAAATAGTAGCTAAATCCACCCCCAATAACTTATTTTTATCACGTGAATTAGTAAAATCAGTTAGCAATGTTGGGTTACAATTAACGCATGGAAATTGCTGCACAGTAGTACCACCTGATGGGTACTCTTGTAGGGTATTAATGGTGCTGGTAATTTTACTTCCACCTTGATTTAACATCACATATACATTACCTCCGGGAGTTCCTACTACCACATTGGTCGCATAAGGTATTTCAGCTGGGCAAATAAACCTACCATTTACATCCTGAATTCCCTGTAAATTATTTTGAAATACTATATTATTGGTAACTGTAGATAGATAACAATAATTTCCCCGCCCGCATAACATATCATTTTGAGTACACACTAAAGTACTCCTAACCAGATAAGAATTGGTTTTAGTATCTAGCCCCTGGTCTGCTACAACTTTTCCGGCTTCATCCACATTACATAATTCTCCGGACTTAAATTGAATGTTAGTTTTAAAAGTATCTCCAATTAATGTGGTAGGAATTTTATCCCCAAAGCCTAACGTTGGAGTTTTAGTTCCTTGCCCTTTATATAAAACCGATAATTTAGTAAGATTATTAGAATCTGAGTTATCTAAAACTATACCTTTATCATTACTCATATATATATTAGATTTGGAAGTATTAGAGTTTTTAATATGTCCTGGCAAGGATAATAGTCCAGAATACTTATCAGGAGCACGTAATATCGAAGTTGGGGAATAAAGGTTTAGATTCCATTGTGGTAATAGATCAAGATTAATTACTAGACTACTATTACTTAATTTAGCTCCACATTCATTTGTGCTACTTAAAAGCGGTGAAGTGGCATTTACTGACCATCCAGAATTACCTGAAATTGCTCCATTAATTAAAACACCTCCTTTGCTGCCTAAAAATACTGCACTCTTACGTATAATCTCAAGCTGATTATCAGTAAAATTAGTTTTTCCGCCAACATAATATAAAATAGCTTCTACATTATGGGTAACTGGATTACTTGCAATAGTTACGCATGGAGTTTGTCCAAGAAAATTAGTAGCGGCTAAATTTGCTGGCCAATTAGCTTTAAGTATGGCAGGCGATAAGGTAACTGGCTTAGAACTAGCTTCACTTGTAATCTGGTCTCTTTGGGTATACATATATTTGGTAAATTCAAGTGCAAATGCTTCGGTTTGGGATGCTAAAACTCTAGCATCTTTTTTACGCATATTGCTTGCATTGAACATTGCTAATGACGCGATAAAAGCAGCCAGTAAGGCTAGAGTTAGCGTAGCTTCCACCAGATTAAACCCATACTGTTTAGCTAATGAGCTTGGCTTCAACAATTGTCGAGTACTGGCAGTAGCTTGGCTATACTTCATTTATTTACCTAAATAAAAACTTGAAATTGGGGCTACCTTGGCATATGCTCCACCATTATTCCAATCAAGCCCATATTCAATTTTATTGGTGGTAAAATTGGTTACATAATCATCGCTTTCTACTTCACACAAACCGTTTTCCGTATGAACTTTGTAATAAGCCTTTAAAATAGCACTACTGCCATCTGCATTAAATAGTTCTGGTACATCCATAGCCACATAATTATATGAATTAGAAGTTATGTAATCATAATCAATAGACGACCCTACATAGTTTAATAACGGCTGGCTAGCGTAGGAAGTATAACTAGAAGAACCAGGACGATAGCATTTATTACCTGCAATTACCGTACCATCACTATTAACAGCCCATACATAAGGAATATTGGTAGCTACAAAAGTATGTAAGGCAGGAACATATATATCCGCCCCTGAACCATTGGTATTCCACCACATGCTATTATCTAAACCTCGCTTGCCAGGTACGATATCAGTAAGCGCATATCCATTTATATGGGGCACACACGGATTCCCCCCAGCACAATAATCTGTTAGTACTATATCTGGTGATTCAGTATTAATCAAAGTATATCCGTCATGCATATTATAAGTGCTAATCCAAGCTTGGCTACCATCTAATGATGGATATACCACATCTACATAGGTGCTCCCTAGAGAAGCTAAAGTAAAAGTTTCAGTGACAGTAGTTTCCTGATTCAGGGAATTACTGCTATTATCATAGGTGAGAGCATATTTATTGCATAAGATAGCACTACTGCAGTTATATACCCACTTACCATCTGTACTTATTGCATAACCAAAATTTGGGTGCGTTACTGAGAGATTGCTATTTCCATTAATGGTATTCACTTTATAAGTTATGAACTGCTTAGCATAACCTGGAGCTGATTCATTACTACAATCATACCCCTTAGAGTCAGTTGCAACCAAATAGGTGCATTGTTGCACAGTTAAGTAGGAGTTATGATCTACACTTTGAATAAAGTAAGCTAGCGGATAACTGAAAGTTGTGTTATTTGTATAATTGCCTCCAGGGTTAAATGCATAAGTATAAAAAGAACAACTGCCGTTTGCCGGAATAGAACTCATATTAAAACAATTATCTGGATTACTATTTTTAGTAAAAAGTGAGCTAATTAACCCGATTCCTGGATTATAGTTATATTCATACTCATTTCCGTAGACTGCTTTTTGTGCATATCGCCAATTTTGGTCAACAAACCCTACATTAACATATGCCGTTGACATAGCTGGTAAATTATAACTAGGAATAGTAACTGCAACATTATTGGGATTAGTGAATTTTAGTTTATATAGGGTATGGCTACCAATTGTAGAAATATCTACATAAGATAACTTATTATTATTCAAATCTAACATATCAATATGCAGAGGCACTAAATCCGTCTTTGAAGTAGAATCATTAGTACTATCCCCTCCACTGCTAGAACCACCACCGCCACCTCCTCCACAAGCTGCCACTATACATATTGCTGGTATAATTCTCAAAAACTGTTTAATTTGATAACCCAAATTTGGTACTAACTTATTAGCCATATTGTTGCTTCCTTTATTATATAATTATTTACTTTACACTTTTACCTAAACCAATTTACCTAGCCTATCGCAATAAACTTTTTCATAATTCTATATATTTGAACCATATTATTACCCGGGTACTAAAATTTGGGCTTGTGATGGATCATTAGTACATGTCATAGATGTTATGTTAGGCTGCCACCTGGTTGCCCAGGTGGGATAACTGGGACATCCACAAATAGCATCACAGGTATAGCCATAATCTACTAACCCCATAACTGCCGTATTAGCTAATAAATAATCAGGCGATTTGGTCGGAGGTAAATAGAGTGGTTGGGGAACTGCACCTGCACCATCAATATTGCCACCATTAATATATGACCCCACTAGAGTTTGATCTTTATATAACTGATATCCTTCCCAGTAATGATTATGAGCTGAGGCATTACCAATGCAACTAACTAAATCTGTAGCACAACAATGCGAACCCCAATCAGGAAATTCTTGCACATTAGTAGTTAAACTACTAATAAACATTCCTACTGGACATTGGGCGCTTGGTTGATTGGGAGTATAATTTATGGTAACTGAGTGTAGCGGTAAATAACAATAACCGCCAGTTTCAGATGGACAAGTTGGGCTTTTCATACATACCACCTGGCTAACATATAAATTATTTATATCATCAGCTCTAGAAGAACGTTCTTGTTGTGCCATTTTACTTAGTTCGGTTTTTAAACACTGGGTTCCTACACTTACTTGAATAGTCGGCTGAATAGAAGCAGCAGATATTTCTCCCACATATGGTCTCTTGTCTTCTTTATCGTCATCATTAATACCTCCACGCTTAAATCCCGTTATAATTACCGCTTGATTCTTGCTATTATTAGATTTAACTGATATGGCTAATTGGCGGTTTTTACATCCATTTAAATTGCTTGTGCCATAATCATCAGTAGCCCCAGGCACACTATAATTCATGACACAATCTGGATTATTTTGAAATATTACATTACTTTGGTTTCTTTGGGTGCCATCATCCGATATATAATCCATAACCAAATCGCTATTCATACGATTATTACTTTGTGATTCATCCACATCATGCAATACATCAGAATATTGGTGAATAGTATCATCAAGCGGTAAGTCATTATCCAGCTTTAGCATACTGGTTACATTTACCACATAGCTATTATTTGCAATTTGTGAACCATTACATCTATATGAGGTAGAATCTGCTCCTTGAGATAAGTCAACATTTCCTTGAGAAACAAACATTCTACTTATAAAATTATTGTCTAATGCCCAATCTTTTGCTGCCCCTTCAATTTTGCCATTTTGATATAGCCCAAGCATAGCACCCATATGATTGAGTCCATCTTTTAGTTGGCGTTGATTCAAGGTTTTTGAATCATTATTATCTCTATAGTAAACATACGATTGTAATTGATGATTATCATAAAAAATTATAGTACACGGTGTTTGGTTTAAATTATTATTTGCGTATTTAATATTGGGTATAAACCCCTCTTCTTTTAATGTCTGTGGCGTAATGGTCGCAATTTTTTCATTAGATACACCATTTATTTCTAATTGTAAGCGGAGTAAATTCTGATGCGTAGTTATATAACGGACTACAGCTTCTGCATACTTATATGCATTTGCTGCGGCATTCTGTGCCTTATAAAGCTGTAGCATAGAACTAACTGAAGCACTTACTAAATAGATTACTGAAGATATTACGCAAAGAGCAAATAATAGCTCAATTACGGAATAACCTTTTATGGATGTAAGTTTTAGCTTTTCTCTAGCTATTAACCACTTCATTATTTTTCCTTATATCCTAAAACTTCAATCTGCTTGAGTATAATTATCTATCGTATACGTTGCTGTAGAATTAGTACAGGTTAATTGAGCTAAAGCGGCTACTAGTACTTTTTGTATAACCCCATTTTTATCTTTATAGCTACATACACTTTGATACCCCATACAAAAAGACAAGTTAACCGCATTCTGGTAACAATTAGCAGTTTCTCCGTGCACTCCCTGAATTAAAGTTAAACCTGAGTAGATAGGGCAACTAATGCCAGTCGCAATATTATTATTGGCATGTACGCTATCTACTATAGTGCCAGCTGGGCATACTGCACTAGCTTTAAGAGGGGCAAACTGATAAGTAAACGTGGTAGTTTTAACCGGTAAAAAGCAATAACCCGCGCCAGAACAAAAAGTGGGGTTATACATGCATTGTAGCTGGCTAATAATTAAATTGCCCCCTGCTAAATGTTGTACGATTTTACCTAAATCGTCAGAGCTGCAGCTATCCCCTTCTTTAATTTCATGAGAGTTAGGCGCAATATATCCCGCCTGTATCCCAGCATTATCTATTTCCAATTGACTGGTATAGACTGGAGCACCCTGAGGTGCTGCACTTTTAATCTGGATCCTTTGCCCATTAATGCTATTTCGCCCAAAATCAATACTTTTATATACATGTTCTTCAGGAGTGCCACTTATAGACTCTAACGCTGGGTATTGTGAAGCAGCTGATGCGAGGTTGCACATAATCATTAAAGTCATGAGTCTGGTATCTTTAAACTTATGCTTGAGTAATGTATACCCTAATATAATTAACAATTTTTATATCCCATATCATTAGTACTCTGCGTAGTTTTGGCCGATACTGACTTTTGCCCACAAGACTGTTTACTAGAACTACCGCCAAAAGTGGACGGGGTTCCATTAAAATTCACCCAAATTCCATTTTGGATATAATGCCCATTTTTATCATAGCCACAATATATCTGTGGATTATAAGCACAAAGATTGCTATTGGGATTATAACTAGGAGTATATGTTTTATCCCATGGATTAGAGCTATTAAAGTTACCTTGATAACCAGCATTTTTACAAGCATTTTGCATAGCTGCGTAAATTGTACCTCCACTAACTGGACCTCTCCAATCTGCTTGCATCACTCCATTACAAGTATATACCCAAGTCCCTATTCCCTTAGAAGGATTAGTAATAACACACGTTATAGTAGGACAGCTGGCATATGAAGCATATGCATTAGAAGTACATTGAGTGCCATTTAATGTTCCTGGATTAGGCGACCAATAACCACTTCCCTTGACCAAACTTTGTCCATTTTTGTTTGCGGGACAAAATGAATTAGCATCCGGAAAGCTAACCCCACTACAGGTATAACTAGTAGTTGCCGTATAAAAATGCGCACTAGCAGTTGCAATACAATTTTTACTACTACTATCTAATAAACTACTTATCCATTTAGCCGTACCTGAATACATACTAACTTTATTATTGCTAGCATAATTCAAACATATGCTATTAGCGTCATTAACCGGCAATTTAGTAGCATCGCAATAATAGGTAGTCTTTGAGCTTGATTCTTTAACTATATTATCCAAGTATAAGTTAGTTTCCATGGTGGATAAAATGTTCTTCTCTGAAATAGTCCCATCTTTTTTTAAACTTGGGTCTGGCTCTTTCGCAGTTGACTGTTGATCCAGATTACCTTTTATTGAGGTAAATAATGCCACATTTTTGGTTAAATCGATTACTAAGGAATATGGAGGAAATAGAGTTCTAAAGCCACAGCCACCAACAATTTTATTAATACTTGCTGAGCTAAAATTAAAATCATTCTCTACTCCCCCTCTTAAAATATAACTTCCATTTTGCTGAACTAGTGTGCCAGCATTTTCACCTAAAGTCTGGGCTATTTTAGCTACGGTTAATTGTTCTAAATCTTTTGCTTTAGGGTTAACCTTACCAAAAATTAAATAGGCAATAAGAGTATTATTAGTGCTTTTCATTACATATAAACAAGGTGTTTGATAGCTCCGGGTAAGTGCGGTTACTTCATCGGGTGCATATCCACTAAATATTGTAAATGGGAGAATTACCTCAGTATACTCATTAGTTTGTTGTACTAAACTTCTATAATTATCTTCAAGATATTTAATTGCACTTTGGCTATAGCTATTAGCTTGATCTGCCAATTGATTAATTTCACGAGTTTCACGCTGCGCCATAATGAATTTATCCGTTACTAATATTACAAAACATAGCGTCACTAACACCCCTATTAGTTCAAGTGCTGAGTATCCACTTTGCTTATACTTTATTCTTCCTAGCAATTTATTTCAGCCATCTGCCTATATATCTGATGCTTTAATTACTGGTTGCAGATATACATATTTTAAAAATTTATACTCACTATTTGACTGCACTTTGCTACAAAATGTATTAAATAGGTGTTTTAATTGAGCAATGTCAGCTACACCAGAACTATTAGTAGGTAATTGAGAAAATATTTCTTCAACTTCACAATTATTCTGGCTAAATACCCACGGCACCACCCAATAGGTACTATTTCCCTGATACAAATGCTTTGATAAATCTTGACCTAACTTCCCCATAATAGCTAGCATTGAGGTTGCAGAATAATTATGCATTATGTCTTTAGTATAATTATCCCAACTTGTGGCTAGATATACTGTAGGAATTATCTCGCTTTCCCCATCTAATGAGTTAGCATAATTGAATGTTGTGCTAGTATAATTTAGAAACAATAATAAATTTTTTTGAGAATAACTATCAACATGATTAGCCTCATAATTTAATAAAGCAATTTGTTCTACACTGCCTGAGTTTATTGCAATAGGCAAATGTAGAACCTCGTAGTTAGCTAGTATATATTGCACCATTAAATCATTATATTGCATAATATTAGCTGCAACAGTATCAGACTTAAAAACAGCAATATTGTTTGCATCTCCACTATCATTGCGTTTAAACTCTGCTGCCATAAATAATGAAGCTAGCACCATTAAAGCCAAAATTATCGAACTTTGCATTGCACTGATTAACTAGCGGTAAAAACAAGAGTATTAACTGTGTCCTTACATGCACTGCTAATATCTGCAGCATCAACAGTAGCACTAGTGGTTGCATCATAAACTGCGGTATCATTAACTGCTATACTATTAAACCCAGAGCCAGCTAGGGCTGCAATTCCCATATTACATACACTAGAGGGTACATTAGTATAGGTGATAGTAAAATTATCTCCATCTTCACCAGGAGCAACATCTACTTTTCCTCCCTGAAACTGATTTAATACGCCCTTGCCGTCACTAGTTAACCGTAAATCAGTGGGTATCAATTTAGCTTCAATAGCCATTTCGGTAGTCAAGCTAGTATATCCACCGGAAGAACTGGCAAAAGCATCATGGATATTACTCATTAATCCTGACACATCACTTATCATCTGATTAGAATTTTGCTTATCTGAATTACCCGCCATAACATGGATAGCAACTGCAATTGCTATTGCTATTATGGCAAGCACTAACATTAATTCTAAAGCATTAAACCCTGCCTGACGGATTAATATGCCCAGTGGTGGTTGCTTATAATTACCTAAATGGTTAACCATATTTTTTCTTTTCATAATAACACTCCTATAAAATTTAAAAAAATTATTTAACATTAGCTAGATCGCTACCGAATTGATATACTGCAAAATATAAAAAGGCAATTACCCCAAATACTATAAAAGTGATTAGAAACCGCATTATTTGTGCTTGAATTTTGATTATCTCTAAACCATCTTCGGCTAAGTTACTTGATAGTACTTCCAAGGTATCTTCATCACTATATTTAATCTGAATAGCTAATTCACGCACCATCTGCTTATCTGGAAAGTTTAATTTGCTATAAATCAGTGCTTCGCCAATATCTAACCCGTCAGCCATCTTGTCCATTAATAATTCAATACGATAACGCAAATACGGCTTAGCCAGTTTTAACATCTGCTCTAATGCTTCATACTGTAGATAACCACTTTTACTTAAACTATTAAGTGCAAATAAAAATCCACATCCAATCATAATCCGGTACATATTAAATGGAGGTAAATCTTCTAAGAATTTCCTATATTTATGAGTTAAATTAGGCAATGCCCAAACAATAAATAGCCCTACTCCAACTATCCCTATTACTAAAAGAGAAAACCACCAATTGAAACTTTGTGCCATTTCCACTAGAAATACTGATGAAGAGGATAAAACCACCCCAGATTGCATGCTTTCCATAAATGCTGGAATCACTTTTATACTGAAATAAAATAATAATGTTACTAATACACATACCATTAAGATAGGATAAGCTAATGCTTGAGTAAATGCTTGTTTCATCTCATTAGTCTTCCGATTATTTTCAATGACAGTAGTGAACCCGAGCGTAATATCATCTTGCTCACTGGCAGCTATAATCATAGTATCCTGCTGTGGTACATATTTAGCCAAAGCATGTGCAAAATCTGCCTCACTGCTTCGCATCTGTTCCATAATATCGTCATATACGTACCATAGCCTGCTCTTCAATTCCCCCCGGGCTTCTAGCATTTTTAATTCAGCAAGTGCTTCGTTAATTTGTAATACAGCTGGCTCTGCTGTCATTTTCTCTAGCATTCGATATATCTTTTGACGTTGTTTATAGGTCATGGCAGTTTTTTTAGCCAACCTACCAAAATAATTATGCCAAATAATAAAGTAATTACTTAGTTTCATCTGCGAACCTTTAATAATTCTTTAAAATATTCTCGATTAAATGCGCGAGGTAATTGGATAAATTCTAATTCATCCTCCAAATCATGCGGGTCAATAATCCCGTGTTTAACTTTTAATAGCCCATGTGCCATCATTGGTATGCCTTTTAAACTCTCCAACCAATAATTTTCTGCTTCAAAATTTGACCTGGTAATTAATGCCATAAATTCCGGATCAGTATTAATAATTTCAGCAATAACTGTTCTACCGCTATTTCCCCTATGGCAGTGACTGCATCCATCATCGTTTCTAAGCTGAATCCCGCTTAAATCATCACCTAGTACGTCTACTAAGCGTTTAATTAATTTGTGATCAAGGGCTTTTTGCTCTAAATTATAGGAACAATGAGCGCAAACCTTTTTAACCAACCGTTGTGCCATTAAGCTTGAAACAATATTAGAATCACAAATTAAATCTTTAGCTATGGAATTATCAGCTTCACTGCTTACTGTAATTAAGCGTTTTATAATTCCCATTGCAGAAGTTGCGTGCACAGATGTCCATACCTGATGTCCAGTCATTGAAGCATCAACCGCTGCTTTTAACGAACCCCCATCACGAATTTCCCCTATCATAATGACATCAGGGTCCAGACGCATCATTGCTGTAATGGCCTCACTAAAAATTTCTTTTTTACGCTTGGTATTATTAGCCATAATTGGAGTTTGAGTAGCATAAGTCATAACTTTTTTGCTAATAATCTGCCCATTGATTTCTTTATGCATTATAATCTCACCCCCAATTTCATACTCCACCGGGTTTTCAGCTGTAATTACATGTTTGGTGCCATTACTTTCTTCAATTATTGTGCTAACTATGATAGACATGGTAGTGGATTTGCCCGACCCAGTAGGCCCGGCAAAAAAATTAATTCCACCTTTCTTACTTTTAGCTTGATTAATTTGGTCAATCTGAAATGATTCATAACCTAATGCTGGTAGATTTAATTTCTTAGGGTCAGATTTTTTAAGTAATCGGCATACCATAATGTAACCAGCATCAGTTGGGCTAGTGCCAATCCTCACCCCAGTTATTCCTTCGGGTAAGAAAACCGCTTTCATACGGGCATCTTGCCTGGCCTTAGGCTGAAAAGTTTTACCAGCTTGATCACACATAGTCATAAAAATAGTCTTACATAACTTATGTCCATGACTAGCAGTATATTCATACTCAATATCTAAATCCCCAATGCGTCTAATTTTAATAATACACTCATCTTTACGCACGTTAATATGTACATCTGACGCCTCCTGGCTGGCAGCTAACTTAAATAAGTCGCTAATATCTCGTTGAAATTGGGATGCATCCTGATTATTTTTACTATTTTCATCATAAAATGCCCTAATTTCAGTTGAAGTAAGAGCTATAGGTTTACCATCAAATAAATTAGCCGTTCTAAAATAAGCGATTTTATTGAGCACCTGTGGATGATTACTATAAGCAGCGTTATAATATAATTTACGTTCCGAAGTTAGGCATATGTAATCATATAAATTAGGTGAAATTTGTTGCGGACCACCTTTAGCAGTTAAAATTTTTACTTTCTCATTCAGCATAATTATTTCTCTCTAATAATTGGTGGAACCATATCATTATCTCCACCATTAGCATTAGTAACAATAGGGGAAGGGCTAAACACTGGCATATTTTTGGTATTTTGCCTAATTTTTACCCCTTCGGTACCTTCGTAGGCTCGCTTAAGCCATAAACTGTGTAACTCTCTATGCTGTGTGCCAGAATAATAACTAAGCTCAACTCCAGACATATTAATTTCTCTAACTATATATTTGCCAACCTGAGAACCAATATTTACCGTCAACGATCCACCATCAGCAAACTGTAACCAGGCAATTTTTTTTCCATCCTGATCAATCGCTACTCCAGTAACAGTAGTTTGAGCATTGGTGGAATCAACAGCTGAGGATGGTCCTTTATTTGAAGTTGTAGAATTATGCAGCTTTTTAATATCAGCTTGGGCTTTCTCTATATCTAATTGGCGCTTGAGCTTTATTAAATCATTAGCATCATTATCTGCACCGTCCAAATTAGCCGTTTTCCCTATCCCATCATTTAAAGTACTACTATTGGTAGTGCTCTTTGAATTTGAACTAATGGGGTTGGCAAATGCATAAGCTAACATTAAGATAAAGCCCAAACATAACAATTTAACCATAGTTAAAACTCTCCTTGAATTGACCAATTATATAATCCGCTATTATGGTCAAAATTCATGCTAATATTAGTTAAGCGTACGTTATCCAATACTTTATGGTTATATAAAAAAAGTGGGGATTGCAAAGAGGCAATGTTGAATTTAGTTTTTTGCTTTTTACTATTTACCTTGTCTTCACTTAATTTTATTTTTAATCCATAATCCAACATAGCTTGCTGTAGATTATTAATAATTCCTTCGTGCGCTACTTTAGGCATAAAAGCGTTCTTAGAAGGAATCTTATAAGGTTGTATATAAGTCCCAAGTCGGTTAGCATAGTGGAGGTTATTATTACCCTTACCAATTAAATGATTAAAGTTTGCTAAAGTGGTATCAACACTAGAATTAAAGCTAAGTGTCCCACCTAGAGAGTTACATTTAATTGAAATTAATGTCCACTGCCCCAAATCTTGGAAATATTTATCATTGTCAGTAAGGCATGCGGTAATTAGTTGAAGTGGCTCTACTGCAGCTGGCTTTACTGCCACCGGTCTTGGCTTACGTTTTACTTGAGTTGGTTGCATTACTGGATTAAAGTTAAGATAAATCATATAACTTAATATACTTAGCATAACTATACCTATAGCTAATTTATATGGAACCAAAGTTTTACTTTTGATTGATTTTATAAGCGATTTTAGATAAATTTTCTTGAAATTTTCATTATTCCAGTAAATTTCATCTGAAGTATAAGGTAATACAATAATACTAGGTATTAAATAGTTTAGTTGTTTATTCCGTCTAGTTTTTACTTCGTGTTCAAATAGCGGTTCTTTAATTAATTGCTGTAGAATCTCAAGAGGTAATAAATTATTTTTAATCAAATCACTATAAAGTAAGTTATGCTCAAAATTATGTTCAACAAATTCAAATAATTGTAATGATTGTGCATGAGTTAAATTAAGAATTAGCCTCTGTAGTAATTCTTCATTATTATATGCATCAGCCAATAATTCAAAAATAGTAAAGAATTGTCCACTAACTTCAACTGGTAAATATAAAGTTTCAATATCATGCCAAGCTGCCTTTTCATATATTGATTGCAATACCATTTCAATGGATGCTACATATTCGCCATCATCTGGGCAAATAGTGCCGTTGAGCAGAACTATATAAGCATATAAGTCATGTTCTAAAATTTCTCCTTCATCAATTTCCCCACTGCTTTTAAATTTAAAACAAATTATTGAATTAGCATGCTTAGGCGATAATTTAGAAGCTGCTATAATAAATTGCCCAAATGAAGCTACGCGGCGTTGTCCATTTAATTCACTTTTCTGGCAAAACCCCCAGGTATTAATTTCTTTAATATAACAAAACATATTCTGCCGTGTATCACGGCCTAATTTACGTAAGTTAAGGCTATGCTTTCCCTCATCAGGTATCTGCCAAAACATTCCTGTAGCAAAGGTAAATTTATCTTTAGTAATTAACTTCATAGGAAGTTCCAATCATGCATTATTTATTACCCTAGGTGTTACTAAAATTACCATACGAGTTCTAGCTTTTTGAGCACTTACTCCCCCTCCCAATAACCAGTTATAAGCACTACCTACCCCACTATTAGTAATTGCCTGAGCATCTGAATCATAACCAACTAAAACAAAACAATCACCAGAATGTACTACCGCCTTCTCCATTAAATTGCGCTGCAAGGTTTCAGGTAGCTGAATGCTTGAACCATTGGAAGAATATTGGCTTATCTGCTTAAGCGCCGATAAGTTAATTGATAACTGCATATACACTGAGCCATTACCTTGAATTACAGGCAATACATTTAGTGTAAAGCCAGTAGTAATTTGCCCAGGTGTTAAAGCAGTTTGACTGCCTACATTGCTTGTTTGGGTAGTTGTTACTGAGGCTAAATAACCTTGCTGGTCAACGAATTGTACAGGTACCGGCTGATTAGATAACGTAGTTACTGCCGTACTAGTAACCAAGGAAGTTTTAGCAATAGTACTTAGAGCATTAATTATTAACTGACTGCCACTTAAGTTTCCTGAATTAGCTGTTACTGTAAATGCCTGAGTAGTAGCTGTGGGTACAAATACTGGAGAGGGCGTAAAACCACTTGCGGTTCCAGTTGCTCCCTGACTAACTGCCTGTCCATTTATGCTAAAGCCTACATCAGAGCCTTGAAATACCAAACCCCAATTTATTCCGTAATTATCCGTAGCATCAACATCCACATTTAAAATTTGAATATCAATCTGCACCTGACGACTCATAATCTCATTCTGGTTTTTCATATAGCGGTCTATTCGTAATAATACAGATGGTTTATCAGTCACAGTTACTGATGAGGTAGATGGGCTAATATTAAATTTACCATTTTTAGATTTAATATTATCAATTCCTTCCTTTAAGTTATTCCATAAACTATTTTGTAAATTGAATGCTACATTCTGAATAGAGTTTTGTTGAGACTGCGCTTGTGACTGGCCACCACCTCCGGTTGATCCACTACCCCCTCCAGATTGAGATTGCATTCCAGAATTACTATTAACCTGATTTTGTACCTGTATATCCCCCGGAATATTTTTAACTATCCAGGTTTTGGTTTCAGTGTCCGCCAAAATTAATTTTCCGTCCCTATAGCTCCAACCTAAATCGCATCTAGCACCAATTAAATTTAATAAATCTATTAAGCTACCACTTTGTTGCGTAATCCGTATATCGTTACATGTACTATTCATATCGAATGAATTAACATCTATTACAGTAGGTAATCTAGTTAAGTCTGTAATAGTGCTGGCAATACTTCTTAAACCAAAAAATTGTTTATCAATTTGAATCATGTTATTAAATACCGGAGGTAGATAATCAGTATTATTTTGAATAATAGCCTGGCTACTTAAATATCCAGTAGCTGCATGGTGAATAAAGTTCTCCTGATTAATTGATTTTGAATTCACCAACTTATTATTTATTGTAGCAATCGAGGATTCATTTTGATCAATTGATTGGCGGACATCTTTAGGCAATGAAGTAATTCCACAAGAAGCCATGTTCTCACATATGAGAATAGCTAATATTAATCTGGTGAATTTTGATTTTTTCATTGTTACCTGCTAACTTCTTGAGAACGAATTTCAAGTACATGATTGCTATCATACATGGTTGCTATTAAAGGTACTTCTGCATATTGTGTTGCCTTTAGTACTTGATTAACTGCACTTTCAAAGCCGCCTTCTACTCTCCAGGTGCTATCAATAGGATAATTAGCTTTAGCATTCCATACTAATTGCCAGCCAGACTGTTTGCACCATTTGGTAAGTGCATTGCGTAAGGTTTTATCTTCTGTACTAATAACCCATAGTGGTACCATTGGAGTGGCGTAATATGGGCTTGATACCGCCGTTTGGGTTAAAGGATTAGTGGGATTACATGATGTTACAGATAATGGTTTATGGACTTTTGATTGAGGGTTAGCCGGAGTAAAAATAACCGTATTATTTGTTAAAATCCACTTGTATCCAAATTTTATTGATGCAATATCTATAAAATCTTTGACGGTTCTATTAGACATTATAGTTATGTTGGTAGGCTCATTTTCCGGTTGATTAATAATTTTAGTTGTTGCTCCTAGTTTATTTAAGGTAGCTATAACTTGGCTAAAATTTGAAAAAATTTTATTTACTGAATAGTTATTGCTCATTATTGAAGAATCAGCATTAATTGATGAAAAGTCTAAATTATTATATAAGCTATCTGCAAAACTATAGCCTATAATAATGCATAAAAGAATATTAATAATTAGATATTTTATTTTTTTCATAAATTTCTCTATTTTTCACTATTTATATTGGTGCCAATGTTATGCAAGATTGATTGCGCAACATCAGTTAACATTTTATTAACTTGTGGTGCGATATTTTGTAATGCCTCAGTAATTTTATTTTCTACAATAGTCAGTTTAGTGGTTTTATCTTCTAATGCTGCATTTATGCGTATTAATTCGTTGCTGTTATCTTCAATGTATTTTTTAAGTTTATCTGTAGGTGTAAGATCATATTTCATCTCTAGGGTTTTTAAAATTGATTCCTCTACCGAAATTGTCAGCCACTGAATAAAACGGTGGTCATTTATTATTACATTAGCAATTTTTTGGAGTATTATTTCATTTGATAATGCTTTAAGTAATGCTTCATCATTATGCAGCTGGTTAGCAGATGATTTATGCGATTTATCGGGTTGCATTTGGATAACCACATTGTCATTTCCTCCATTTAAATTAAGAATATCCTTATCCTTAAGATTAGGAAATATGGTAGGTTCATCTCTATTCTTTAGCGATTTAAATTTATTAAACATAATTAGCCTTTAATTAATGGTGAGTATCTAGAATTTGTTGATTTACTGTATTATTTTTATTTAAGATTTTTTCATACTCACTACTAAATTTATTTAATTCTTTAAATATAATTTCTCGCGAATCTGCACGAAGTTCGTCACAGCGGGGCTGTATGATTTCATATATTAATGAGTCAGATGGATTATGACAATAGTTATTTTCTCGTTTAAACATTAATTCTTCAATTGCTACCAGAAATGTGGGTTGATAAGTAATTATATGCCCATCAAATTTCAGCATATAATTAGTTGAGAATTCTAAATTTATAAAATGTTGTTTTTGGGCATAGCTTTCAAAAGTTCTCTGTGGTATGTATGCTCTATTAATTTTTGCTGCATATGCATATGGTTTTAGGTACACCCCACCTTTTGAAATTTTTAAGCATATCAATTCAGCTAATTCTAATATGTCCATCCTGTCTTTATATTGATTATAGAGATGCTTTGCTTTAACTACTCCGCTTATCCCATTAGTTATGTTATCTATATTATTGAGTATTAGTGCATTCATTAGTTGTTCAGTTGTTGCTACAGGATCCGTTATAGCTAATTCTGGACAGAATTGTGAATAATTTGTCATACATATGAACATTGAATCTGCATAAGGATGTAAATATAGACTCATTTAATTCCCTTTTATATCTTTTAAATAATCTTTATATGTTGCGTTAAGTTTTATGGTTATATATATTAGTTAATTTTTAAGCTTGCAGACGAATTTTAGTATGAACTAATAGAGGTGCTATTATGTCATTTAAGGGATTTTGGATTTTTTAATGGGATTTTTGAAATAATCAGGTTCGTTAACTATGTATTTTTTAGTTAAAACTAAAATCACAGAATAAGCCATTAATAAAATATGTACAGCTAACGCTATGCTACCTCCCCACCATTTTATTAACAACTTATTTCCGTTACTCCACAATTACTCGGTATAAGCTTGAAATACAATGATAAGTTTATACTGGATAGATATAAGGTAAGTGATGGTTAAACAATAATTTAAATAAAATTATTAACAAATTAGCTTATTATGGAATTTAAGCAACAACAATATTCTATTAAAATTATAAAAAAGTAATTCAGAGATATAGAAGTAGATGTACTTTACCAGAATTGTTAATTTTGCTGATTTATTATGATTTTTTGAATGGTTATGGCTATAGTACTATTATAAAAGGATACATATATTACATATATGAGCAATACAAGTTATCTGCTCATATGAGTATGATACGCTAAAACCATCTAATACATTGTTGAGCATTACACATAAAAAACATAAACTACGCAAATTGGTAAATTATCACTGTACTCCTTTATGTATTCGTGTATAATAAGTAACTTGCTCTTTTGAGCGTTATGTGTAGAGTGTGCAACTTACTCAGGTGAGTCGGTAATGTATAAAATTAATTTCTTGGAGAAAACAAGTGCAGATAATTTCTATTAGCAATCAAAAGGGTGGCATAGGTAAAACTACCACTACTCAAGCAATGGCTTCTGGTTTAATGCAAAAGGGCTTTAAAGTTCTTCTAATTGACTTAGATCCTCAATATAGTTTATCTTTGGTAAGCGGAGCTAAATTAGGTGAATTATCTATTTACGATGTACTTAAGGGCAAAGAAAATGTTAATAATGCCATACAAAAAACGTGTTTAAATATTAACATAATTCCAGCTACTTTATTTTTAGCAGCAGCAGATTTAGAGTTTAGTCAAACAGGTAGAGAATCATTATTAAAGTCTGCCATTTCTGAAATAAAAGAAAAATATGATTATATTTTAATAGACACTCCACCAGCGTTAGGGATTTTGACGGTTAATGCATTTACTGCGTCCGATAAAATACTGATTCCTATGGAAGCAGATATGTTAAGTACTCAAGGTCTAGGTCAGTTAATTAATACTGTTAATCTGGTTATTAAGCATTGCAACCCTAAACTAAAAATTGATGGAATTTTATTAACAAAACATAAACAGAGAACAAGGTTAGCTCAAGATTTCAGCGATACGATTGATGAATCAGCTAAACAGCTAAATTCAAAAGTATATAAAACTAGAATTCGGGAAAGCGTAAGTATTCGTGAAGCGCAAGCAAATAAAGAAGATATTCTTAAATCCCAGCCAAACGCAAATGCTCAAATTGATTATATTAATTTTGTTGAAGAATTTCTAGGAGCTGAATAAACATGACAAAAAAATCATTTAAACAACAAAGCAGTGATGCTGTAATGAATTTTATTACAAAGCCAGATGAAATAGAACCAGCCCATACAAATGATAATGCTAAATCTAAACAACTTGATAACGCTGAGCACTTAATTACCCCCTTGAAGAAGCAGAGAATTAACTTATTTATTGATGCGGATATTTTTGAGCCGATGAATATTTTGATGGATAAAGACCGGACAAATATTACCAGGTATATTAATCGATTAATTAGGAAGGATGTTGAGTCAAGGCAAGATGAAATAGAAAAAGCTAAAGAATTCTTTTTAATTAAATAAATGAATTGTGCGCATTATATACAGTAGAGTTAATAGCGTACTTTACTCATTTGTGTGAATTATCTAATTGAGTACGCAACTCATTTAAGTAATGTACTGAAGACGATAGTAAAAACCTATAATGGCTAAGGGATATATTGAGGCAGACTATAATAATATGATTATTAAGATCATTAGCACAGCGCTAATAATTAAAAAATAGTTAGTTTAAACATTTGAGCATTATATATTAACTACGTAATTAACTCAAATGAGTATAATGTAAATTAAAATGGGTGTTGTTAGCACAATAAAATATCACGGCAAAAGAATAAAGGCATATTAATGGAACTAGTTACATCAGTAGATATTGATAAATTACTAAGCTTAGGTGAGTTAGAAAAAATAGAATTTAAGTCATCTTTTAACGATGAAGCTGCGGAAACTATTGTAGCATTTGCAAATACCAATGGGGGAGTAGTTCTCTTGGGATTTAATGACCAAGGTAAATGTGTGGGGATCGACTTAGGGAAGAAAACGGTTGAAGATATATCAGAAAAGATAAAAAATACAACTGACCCTCGCCCTCAAATATCAATTTTACCAATGCAATATAAACATACATCAGTTGTGGTTATAATTGTTGAGCCAGTAACATTGAGCCTGGTTAATTTTAGGGGCAGGTATTTCAGGCGTGTTGGCAAAACTAACCAGCGGATGAGTAATGATGAAATTATGCACCGGTTGAGTTTAAGTAATGGGTTCAGCTGGGATTCATGTATTGAGTTAACTTCGACTTTAAATGATTTGAACACAAATAAAATTAGTGAATTTGTTAATATGGTAAAGAATACAGGTAGGCACCCTATCCCTAAAAATGTTTCTGATTTAGATTTTTTGCAAAAAATTAATTTAATTATTGAGTATAAACCTACAAGAGCGAGTTTATTATTATTTGGCAATAATCCGGAGAAATATTTTGGTTCTGCATACCTAAAACTTGGGAGATTTCGTACACCTACATTGATTGTAGATGATAGAGAGATACACGGAACGCTTTTAGAACAATTAGATGGTACTATTGGATGGTTTAGAGAACGATTACAAACGGAGTTTGTTATTACAGGTAAACCACAGCGGGATGTTATATGGGAATATCCATTAGATGCAATACGTGAAGCTGTAGTAAATCTGCTTTGTCACAGAGATTATAAAGGATTAGCGCATAGCCAGGTTAGATTATATGATGATAGATTAGAATTTTGGAATGATGGTGGGTTACCAATTGGATTAACTACAGAAATGCTATTTGTTTCACACAATTCTGTACCACGAAATAAGATTATAGCTCAAGCATTCTTTTATGCTGGTTTAATTGAAAAATGGGGGAGCGGCACTAATCGAATAACAGAAGAGCTGCTTCACTATAATCATCCGCTTCCACAATTTACCTCAGAAAATGGCATGTTTAGATTATATTTCTATCGAGCAATATTACCAAAAGTGGAGCAATATGTGATTAAAAAATACTCTGAAGTGTTAAGTGTGCCGATAGATAAGATTAATAAAGAAAGCCAATTTTTGAAATTAGGAGGCAGTGGAGTATCAATAGAAAAGTTAGCAGTTCAATTACAATCTCAGTTTAGCTTTGTTAATACTTCCGATATATCTAGGTTTCCCAGCGTAGGTAGTTTAAGCGCATATATTTCAAGTAAGGTACATAGTACAGAAAGCATATTGGAGGAGGGTTCGGTACAAAGTTCGGTACAAAGTTCGGTACAAAGTTCGGTACAAAGTTCGGTACAAATTTTAGAATTAATGAAAAATAACCCTAGGATTACAGCTAAACTAATTGCTACCGAACTAGGCATTACTATTAGGGCAGTTGAAAAAAATATCGCTTTGTTAAAAGAAGCTGGGAAGTTAAAGAGAATTGGATCAACTAAAAGTGGTAGTTGGCATATATTGTAGTAGCTATAATTTTAATTTCTTGTGGTAAATTCCACGTAGCTTGCTGCGAATTGTTCTAATTTGGTAAACCAATCTTGAGACTAGGGGTATAAATCTAAAAAATCGGAATAAAGCTTACATTCCTTAGTGCACCGTAGATAAGCTACATTAAAGATGATAGTAGGCCGGATAAAGAGATTGAGTTAACTATTACATGTCTTATAAATTAAATTTATAAATCACGGGTATTTAAAAGCATACCATCGAGGTCCCAATATTTTTATTTTAGCATGCTTTTATATTATATATAAAATAAATAATTTTTATTTTATAATACTATTTGATATTACTAATTATAGAGATTTAGATTATATGAGCTGGGATAAAGAGGTTAGAATCTGGAACCGTCGAAACGCTGAGTTGTCTGAATAAATAATTTTCTTTAAGTTTTCTTAATAAAATTATTTTTACCCAATCTATATAATATGTGCCGTGCTAATGGATGATTGGAGTCTAATTTTGGATGATAAAAATCATGAGCATAATCTCGCTGCATTCCAAGCTTTTGCATTACGCGTTCAGATCTTTTATTAATTGATGCCGTAAAACTGACAATCTCATCTAAATTAAATTTATTAAATCCAATATCCAAGCATTTATAAGCAGCTTCTACAGCTAATCCTTGCCCCCAATATTGATAAGCAATTCTCCAACCAATTTCAACACATGGTGAAAACTGAAATCCTATATCTCGACGCATTAGGCCTACAAAACCAATAAATTCATCATTTGCTTTAAGCCTACAAGTAAACATTCCATAGCCATATTGCTGTATTGATTTTCTAAATATTTTAACGCTTTCTGTGGAGTCTTCTTTACTATATATATGCGGGAAAAATTCCATAACTTTAGGATCTTTATTTAACTGTATAAATGGTTCAATATCATTGTCTTGCCAATCGCCCAAAATTAAGCGCTTAGTTTCATACATATAATCTTCCTCTTAATGTCCAGTTAATTGTTACTCATTAAACGCAACTCAATTCGCTCTTTTGATTTACCAACGTTTACTCGCTTAAGTGTAATATATCCTACCTCCGCAGTAGACCTAACATGTGTGCCACCACATGCTACTTTGGATAAACCATCGATTTCCCAATATCTCCTTTGAGCATCAATATCAGTAAATCCTGTTTTAATAACTGCATCCCTGGCAATAATTTCATTATATTCTGCTAATATTTCAGCAAACACTATAGAAATATTTTTATCGTAAATAAAATCAATCCTGGCCTTATCTGCGGCAATGTGTGCTCCAATTTTTTCAATTTGCAACTTTTTGGTTACCAATTCAAGAATTAGTTCTGCTGCAAAATGGAGTCGCATCAATTTGTATCTACGTTCCCAGTCTATATTCATAATTACTGTATCACTAGGGTTTAAATTATGATTTCTATCTATGGTATAGTAAATAAGTTTATTTTCAATTTTTGAATCTAATATTTTGAAACCATTAATAGTTCCACTACCGCTTTCCTGACCACCTGAAAATGAAAATGCAATGGTTTCTTCTAACAAAATAATATTATTAATAACTGAGATAACTTTAGTGGTTAGAGTTGTTTGGTATGGATTATCCCAAAAAACTTTTTTCATTTAGATTCCCTTATATTACATTTATTAATATAGTTACTAAGCCCCATACGATTACTATAACCTAAGTAATTAGCTATTTTCCTTACAGATAAACCCAGAGCAAGCAATTCTTTGATTCTAAGAAACATCTTGGTCAAACTTATTTTTCTGAATCGTACCTTTTGGTTTTCCCATTTGAATACTTTCATTATACCCTCACTTGCTTGGGGAACAAATTTCTATGCCAGCTGTATACGGTTATAGTAATCGTTTATATTATTGCGCTGTAGAACAATCTATATTTAATTTTTCTATTAAGTTTTGTTTTAACTTAGGTTCTTGGGAATTAATAATTTTACAAGTGTTGGCAAATTTATATTTTAGGTATCTTAGCTGACTGAGTTCTCCTGAGTTAATTTGCATTCCTACCCAGATAAATATCCATCCTATAAGAGCTACCATAAGTGTTGATGACCATAGTATTGTATTTAAGTGATATTTGAAGGATTTAAAACTAAGGAATTTTTTTGTTTCCTCCATTAGCGAATTGGTAGATCGCATTTGGTCTTCAATTTTGATAATATCTTCTGATAGTGCTCGGATATTGTATTCCAAAACTTGTGCTGCTTCATACGTATTATTACCTTGCTTTATAATTGTTTCATCTAAATATTGCGTAAATAAACTCGGGATGGTTTTTTGGAAAGAATCAAGAGCAGTGCTTAACTTGTTTATATCTTCAGAATTTTGGTACGGGTTATTCTCTGGTGTTAAACTATTTTTATATAGTAACGAACCTAATTTTGCAATGTCTTGAGCTAAATCACTTAGAGCACTATTTACGTGCAACTGAATTTGATTAATTATTTCTTGGCTATTTTTATAGTTATTTGTCAGTTGTGAGGAGATTTCATCAACAATGTTATCAATATATGACTGAATGTTTTTTTTATTAGAGTCTGAAGATTTTTGTAGTTCGGATACAAATATTTCTTGAATTTGTTTATTATGAGCAGATACATCCATTTCATAGGATGCTGAATTAGGGATATTTGGTGGCTGTATAATCGATGTGTAACTATCCTTTAATTTTTTTATTAGAGCGGCATCTTCTGGGAGACTATTATCTGGCCAATTTATAGTTTCTGGTTGTGAGTTTATTGTTGGTTCATTTTCTAACAGGTGGTGATATCCTGTGCTTGTATAATTACAAATTTTATATTTATCTATAAATATTTTACGTAGCACATAGTGCGATAAGTGATTAATATCTCGAGTAAGGTCATTTATATTATTTTGAGTAATACTTGATGAGTTCATTGTATTAGAGATATTATATAGAAGAGAAATATTATTATTTATAAGAGCAGTTATATTATCAGGGGGGATACTTTTAAATGCCTGCTCTTGGTGATTTGGGTTAAGTTCATATGCTAATCTTGATTCATAAAAATCAATCGCATACCGGGCAATTTCATCCCACTCCATATGATAAGTTATTTCATTTATTTTTATAAAATTTTCTAAACTAGCTATTATATTTATTTCATGTGGTACCTCTAAAAAGGTTTTTTTCGTATTTTCCTGTGAAAAATTTATAATTTCTAAGATATGATTTTTTTCTGTTGGTGGTATGGTTAGTGATTCTAAAATTTCCAAAGCTTTAGCGCAATTCTTTTCCTGTAAATGCTGTAAAATATTTTTATATTGTTCAACTATTTTAGGATAAGTAAAATGGATGAAATCATATTTATCTTGGGAAATTTGATTAGAAGACAGTTTTTCTTCTGCTAGTTCAATTTGCTCTTCATAATGAGTAATTAATGAGGATAATTTAGATAACATTTTGAATTTCAGTCCTCACCCTTAGCAGTTATTTGTTTTCCAGATTTTGTTTTTTGAAGGTAGGTCTTTAATGTGTTTGGCTTAATAGTAATATTCTTTTTCTTAAAAACCAATTCACAAATTTCCTCATGCGTATAGTTTTTAGTATTTATAGCATTTATGATTAGGGGTTCTAATTCTGAGACTATGTGTTCTAAATTAAGCTTCTTTTTAGGTAGGGAAGCTAGTTCTTTTTTTAATTCTTCAACTAGTGTATTAGTGGTATTTATACTCATATTAGTCCCTCATAAAAAAATGATTTAGTTTTTAACTGTGTTATTATATTTTCAAATTCATCAATTATTTTATCATGTATTGCTTCTATATATTCTAAATCATATTTGCCAAATTCATGAATATTATATTTATTTTTGTAATCAGAAATTATTTTAGCATCGGGTAGGGAATGTAAGCGTAATATTCTTTTAGCTAATAGACAGCCTTTTATATCAATTATTTCATGTATATTATTTTGAGTAATTAGAGTGGCGTCTAGTGTGGGTACATCTTGGTAGGTCATAAAAAATCCAAATTCATGTTCTACACAAAATTCTTTAAATTTATTTTTGTCTTTGTATGGCACCTTAATAATTTTAAAATTATTGAATTTTTTATATAATAAATTACGATTATCTTGACTTATTATTGAGCTAATATATTTTGCTGGATTCGTGGATTTAATTCTAAAATTATATTTTTCTACCAAATAATTGTTTATTTCATCGTATGATTTACCACGTTTAAGTGACTCACGAATTAGGGGTATAAAAGTTATTATTTTTTGAATTTGATTATCAGACATTTACTATCTTATCAAAATAAAATTAGGCAGATTTTATCATGAATAAATTTGCCGGAGCATTGTTATTGAATTGTAATAGCTTTGGAACGCGCTTGTATATAGCAATTCTTTGCCTTTGTAATGTAATTGTATGCTAAGATAATGCCTTAGGCACGTCAGCGGTAGTATACATTCTACGAATGGCTACAAACCGCAAGTGCCTAAGGGTAAACCCTTAGAAACCCGGAATGTATAGGTAGAGATAATTAAGGAAGATGAGAAAGATTGGGTATGCACTGCGTACCTAATCTTTAAATATATTTTTAGGGTAACAAATAGGACGATGCTAAATATACGCTAGGAAGTCACAATAAATATAATTATGGTGGGATATTGTAACAATTTGGAAGCAGATATGGAAAAGAAGAAAAAGTCATGCATTTTATCATTTCGCTTGGAAGAAGATGAATATAAAGATTATTTGGAGAAGGTCGAAAAATCTGGGTACCAAAAAAGCGAGTTTTTTAGGAACATTATACTAAAAAACAAAACAAAAATTATTAATAAACAAGATTCAATGCAAGTGCTTTATCATTTAAATAAGATGTGTAATAGCTTAAACCAACAAACGCATAATTTAAATAAGTCATTTGCTGAAAATAAAATTCCTGCAGAAGTATTTGAAGGTAATTTGAAAGTTTTAAATAAAATTTTATATGAACAGCAAAATCTAATTGATCTTTTATTGCATACAAAAGAGGGCTAAATATAATGCTTATTAGAGCAAATGGTGCACGAGCAGGCATTCGAGAATATTTAGAGAAAGGTCAGATGAAAGATCGGTTTTTTGACCGTGATCAGTTAGACCATAGAGAAATCCTAACTGGTGATTTAACAGTAATTGATGAAATTATTAATAATTATGATAATGAAGGGGAGAAATATTTTCATTTTACTTTATCATTTAAAGAAGATTATGTTTCTAAGGAAGATTTACACAAAATTACTCAGGAGTTTAGAGAGTTTTACTTTAGAGCGTATACAAATGATGAAGTATGTTTTTATGCTGAAGCACACTTACCCAAATTAAAATCTTATCAAGATAAATCTACCGGTGAATTAGTGGAGCGAAAGCCGCATATTCATGTAATAGTTCCTAAAGTGAATTTATTAACTGGGCAATCAGTTTCATTTCAGGAGAGGTATAATATCCAGTACATGGAAGCATTTCAGGAATACATCAACTGTAAATATGGTTTAGAGTCGCCTACGGATAATCGTAGAACTAAATTTAATAGTAGAAGTGAAGTAATTAGTCGATACAAAGGAGATATTTTTAATGGTATTGGGAAAGAGCATAAAGAAAAAATATTTCAATTAATTATGGAACATAATTCGTCTTCTTTTCAAGATTTGCACCGAGTACTATTACATCAAGGTTATAAGATAAGGACTAGAAATGCCGCTATCCCTAATAAAGCATATCTTAATATAATTCCTGAGCATGAAAATAAGGGAATAAATTTAAAAGAATTTGTATTTAGTGAAGAATTTTTGCAGTTGCCGCTTGAAGAAAAGCATAGCTATATAAATTTTAGAAATGAGTATAGAAATTTACCACGAGATAAAAAATTATCGTTAATTGAATCCAACATGCAGCTAAATAGTTTATATATACAAGCAGGTATGGGTAAAGTAGTTCAGTCTGGGTATATGGATAAGCTAAAAGAATGGAATGATATGGTAGCTTATCAACGTAAGTACATCGATAGGTCAGGGAAAGGAGAACGTAATAAATTTAAGGGGCTTGATTATTTAGAAAAAATGGAGTTTTTAAAGCAAAAACAGGAACAATTTTATAGTACTTATGGAGTAAATGATTATGGAATTAGTCAATCAGAACTTGAGCAGCTTATCAATAGATACAGAGAAGTTGCTGTTAACAATTTGCAATCAGCAGCAAATAATTTTAGAGAAATTAGCGGAACTATCGAAAGAAGTGCTAGCAATGAAATCCGCAATGTTAGCAGAGAATGGAGACGGCAGCGAAGAGATGAATACGCTAGGCTTATTGGAGGCGGTGAAAAACGATACTTCTACGATACGCTTGGGCGTGGCGAATATACAACAAAAGATAGAAGATATACCTTTATAGATACTATAACTTTAGATTATATTAATGATAAGATAAGCAATAGCGAGATTAAGGATGAGTTAAAATACTTTAAAGATATTCTTAAAGCAGATGTATTACTTGAATTATTAGAGAAAACTCATGGAGTAATTCCTGAAAAATATGCAATATCTATCAATAAGGATGGCAAAGACAGAATAAGGTGCGGTACTTATAACTATTCAGTAGTGGATTTTTGTATTAAAGAGTTATATTTACCGTGGAATGAGACACTAAAATTATTAAAAACAGCTGAATTAATGCAGCGTGAGATTGATAGGGAACAAGGCTGGAGCGTATATGAGAATAAGTATTTAGCAGACGAATATAAAATATGGTTGGTAGATTTTAAAAAATTAAAAGATACTGAATTAAATGCCTTGCAGTTTAAAATTAAAGCCAAATATGAGGAAATCAAGAAGAAGTATAAAGGTAAAAACGATGAAGTAGCTAAATCGGGAGATGGTTACCATAAAAGAGAAGAAAAACGTCGAGTTCTTAAAATGGAGAAATTATTAGAGAGTAGGGCTTTACAAGAAGCTAAAGCTAAAGAATTGCAACAAATTAGGTCTAAATATAATCTGGATATGCAGGAGTCTTATCGTAAATTTCTTATTTATAAGGCTGAAGTAGGCGATGAAATGGCTGTGCAAGAACTTAGGCGGCTCAGAGTAGACTTTGAAGAATATCAGAAAACTGGTTCTATCCGCCATGTAGATAGATATATGGAATATAGATTAGATGTGTCTCATAAAATTGATAATCAGGGCATAATCACTTATACACTTAAGCGCTACTCGGAAAATATGCACAGTTACATTCATATGGATATTATAAAGGACATAGGTAAACGAATTGATATTTTAGATAATAATGTAGATTCAATAAAATTGGCTCTTGATTTGGCAATAACGAAATATGGAAAGCATATTGAACTATTTGGTAGTGCTGAATTTAGAAAACAATTAGTATCTTTGGCCATACAAAATAACTATGAAATTACTTTTAAAGATAGTTTTAGTGAGAATTATCGTAGAGAATTAATCAGCGATATGAGAAATAGCTATAATTTGCTTGAGCAGGGCAATATGAGCTTTTCTAAGGAGGGCTTTAAAAACTTACCTGATTTACTGGTAACAGATATTGTTAAAATTGATGCCCTAGATTATAACGGTAAATACGTAGAGTTAACAAAAATTATTCTCTTGGATATTAATACTAAGCAAGAATATCAAGTAGATAGTAAACAGTTAAGTAGTTTCGGCTGTTATAGTAAATTGAATAAAGGCGATATGCTAAAAATAGATGGCGCAATGCAGAATCGTATTACAGTTAACGCATATTTTTGGAATAAATATACGGCGGATTTATATCAAGGGGCGTTAATATCCAGTTTTATTAATGATAACAAGGTAGTTATTGAACTTCCTAAATGGAAGCAAGCTCAATATGAAGAAAAATACTTCACTATTGAGCAGCCTGGATTATCACAACAATTAGAAAATATAGGATATTTTAAGGGAGATTTAGTTTCAATTAACCCAGTTATTGATGTAGAAAATAAAGAGATTAGTTATAAGTTTTCTATAATTGCAGATGGAAAAGATAAAGCACAAGCTAAAAAAGATCTTTGGAGAGAAGATATTAATAAAGCTAGAGAGTTGCTGAGTGCGAGGAATAATATAAAGCAAGAGGAGCTTAGTAAAGAAGTTTCTGGAAGGGTTATTGATTTTGGGACTGGGCAATATAAAGGGACGCAATCTAGCTTTATAGTTATGGAAAATGCTAATTTACGAGTTAACAATAAAGTTTTAGTACAGAAAGAAGAATTTTGCCGTAAGCACAAAGTGGCCATATATAATTTAGAAAAAGAAGTAGTAGGGAAAGTTATTGATTTTGGAGTAAGCGCCTTTCAGGGAAATGAGATTAAAAATTCTAAATCTTTTTATTTAGAGTTAATGACTAGTTATGGGGTGCGGAAAATATGGGGCAAAGATATAGAAAGAATGCTAACTGACAACAATATCAGTAAAAATGATAACATATACATGGCTAAGATTGGGCATAATAAGTCAGCATATGTAGGCAGCTCAAAGGTTATGTATAAATATGAATGCATGAAATTATCTGAAGCTCAAATGGCCAATGCTAATGATTATATTGCACCGCTATATTGTCGCTATTGGAACTCCCAATTTAAGGAATTAATTGATAACAAATTAATTGTTAAGAATGAGTATGTATACTTTGCTAAGGTTGGGGAACATACTAATGTTAAGCATGATAAGAAAAATAATTTTATGACCACGCCGATTACCCTAGATATTATAAAACCCGAAATAAGAGAGTCCCAGCAGGTATCCGAAGAGGTTAAGTCGGATAAATTTGATGCTGTATTAATTGGAAAGAATATTAATGGTAGGGCTATTAGACTAATTAACGAAAATAAAATTGATAATAGCCTGCAAAATACAATAAGCAAGTAAAGCTGAGATTTGTTGAGAATAGAGGGAAATTATGTCATTATAAATTTATAGGATAGTATAAAATACCCTTTTTAGTGTATCAGTTCGGATTCTTTGATTTATGGGTTAACACCATTACAATGTAGAGTGTATTTAGCTTTTTATACACTTATAATGGTGGCAATCAATAATTGTTGGTTATATGGGGAGCGCAACAATGAGCAAAAATACAAGAAATAAAGACCAGTATATAATAAAATGTAAATTTTCTGATCTATCTCTTATTGGTGATTCTTACAATATCACAAAAACTGCTTTATTGGTTTTAGACCTTGCTTTATGTGTTAAATATGCCAATACTCACGCTACTTATATTTTCGGATGTGATAGTGCGGATTTTATTGATAAATCACTTGAGGAAATATGTAAACTTCTCAAATTACCTAATTTAGTAGACCCGATAACATTGCATGTTATTTCGCAGCCTGTACATATGATAAGCACCGTTAAGATGTGGAGGTTAAATCCAGTACTAATAGATAACCAGGAATACTTCTTTTTAACTGATAAAACTGCTCCTTTTCCTGAAGATATACACGATACGCTTGCGACCAAGCTTGAAAAAGTGACTGGACAAATAGTACATGGGAAACAGGATTTATTATGGTATTTTGACGAAATAACGCATTGGATGGAGGCAATTATACACCAGATGCCGGGCTATATCTATTTCAAAAATACAGACTATAAATACGTATTTTGCAATGAAAATATAGCGAATAGTTTAGGGTTTGATAGTATTAATGATGTAGTTGGAAAAACGGATTATGATTTTGGATGGGATAAATTAGTAGTGGATCAATATAGGAAAATAGATAAAGAAATTATTGAGTCTGGGCAAGCTAAATTAGGTATAGAAGAAGTCGTTACAACAAAAGATAATAAAAAACTATATTTATTGGTTAATAAAATTCCTATGCGTAGTAAATCAGGAGAAATTATTGGTATAATAGGCATTAATATTGATATCAATGACCGTAAGCAAGCTGAATTTTTAAAACTTGAAAATCAGGCATATAAAACTGCAACTGAAGAACAGGAAAAATTCAAAAAAATAGTTGGTCAAATGGCCCATGATATTCGTTCCCCACTATCTACTTTAAAAACTTTTTCCCAAAATATAGCTAATATTCCGGAAACGGATCGGTTGACCCTCAAACGTGTAGCTATGAATATCGAGGATATTGCAAGTCATGTGCTAAATCGCTATAAAGGTGATAATGCCTTGACGGAAAACAATATACGTCAGCACGTGTTAGTAGCTGCAGCTTTATCAGAAATAGCTAGTGAACGGCGTTATAAATATGCAAACTCTAATGTGCAATTTGAATTTGTGGTAACTAATCCACCGGTAAATAATTTTGTTTTTGTACAAATTGAGCCAAGCAGCTTGTATAGAATGGTCTCTAACCTAATTAATAATGCATGCGAAGCATTGCCTAAAACTGGCGGTAAAATAATTGTGACTTTAATGTCAAGTTTACAGTGGGTTGAAATAGTGGTTCAGGACAATGGCAAAGGAATGACTCCAGCTACTTTTGAAAAAGTAAGGCAAAGAAAAGCGGTTAAGAGTAATAAAAAGCAAGGTTCCGGACTGGGGCTTACTCAAATATTTGATACGCTAGAGCATAATTTGGGAGAATTTGAAATTTACTCCAGCAATAAAGCTCCTAATAATGGAACTGTAGTTAGGGTACGGTTACCCAAGGCAGTAACCCAAAACTGGATTGCCACTGAAATAAAAATTAAATATAATGACTCTATTGTAATAATAGATGATGATGAATCAATTCATGAGGCTTGGGATAAAAGGTTATGTAATATTATAGAAAGTATCTCAACCATACAAGTATACCATTACCGAGATGGCCGTGATGCCTTACGATTTCTAATGAATCTTGAGAATAAACAGAACGTATTACTATTAAGTGATTATGAATTAATTGGTCAAGATGTAAATGGTCTAGATATTATTGAACAAAGTGAGATTAATCGCTCCATTTTAGTTACTAGCCATTATGCTGAATCAGCAATACGCAGCAAGGCTAATAAATTAGGTGCTAAGATTTTGCCAAAAGATATTGTTTATAGTATTCCGATAAAAGTTGAGCATGCGTCACCTAAACATGGTCAACCAGTTAATGTGCATATGGTGTTTGTAGATGATGAAATTGATACTATTGAGCGCTTAATTGCGAATCATTATAGTCATTTGCTGATTGATATTTATCCTAATCCCTTTGAGTTTCTAAAAGAAGTGGATAAGTACCCTAAAGATACTAAAATAATAATAGATAATAATTTTTATAATGATGGCAAAAAAATTGTAGAAGTAGATGGTGCAGTTATTGCAAAACAATTACATGCTAAAGGTTACACTAAATTGTACTTATACTCATGGGAGAATTGTAGTGTGCCAGAGTATGTAACCTTTATCTTAAAAACAGATAGAGACACTATGGCACGCCTGGATAAAATATCATAGGCTCTTCTCTTTTGCTAATCTTTAATTTTCATTTTTCTGCTAGGGAGATACTAACTAAGCCTTTTAAAAAAGCGCCATGTACAGGAAAAGGTTGATTCTTCTTATTACAAGCAAAGCGCGGATCTTCAAGAGGCAGAGTAGCGGGATCGTTTATACCTTTATAACTGGAGTATTCATTATCATAAAAAGAAAATTTTGTATGAGTCATGGCGTTCAATAAAGATAGTGCTCTGATTCTTAATTGATTTCTAAATTCAGGTTCCTCGGTAAGATGAAGCTGATAATTTTTAAGCACCTCCATTAAAATGGATAAATTAGATATTACGCTTTTTCTATTGTTAGTATCAGTAGGCGTGCTCTTAGGCGAAGACGGATAATTGAGGGAATAAAATACAGGTAATTTATCATTAGCATGTAAAGCTGCAGGTTCCATAATTATAGGAGCCTGCTCCAACTCATACACCTCAGTATATGCTTTCTGAATTAATTCTATAGGAGCGGATGTCTCATTCATAGCAGGGGCAAATCCTGGAAATAAGCCAGCCGCAATACTAAATATGTGTTTGGCGGCATCTAAGATTTCAGAGCTATATGAAGTTAAAGCCCGTGCTACCTCTATTTGACCAAGGGTTAAATTCCAATTGGGTTGATGGTGCCAAGCCTCAGATTCCTGGAGAGCTAAAAGCTGTGCCTTTAACGGTAGATATTTCTCATCTGCTAATAATTTTGCCCAACGGTTATCAAAAAATAAAATTTCTGTCCGCCATTGGCTGTTAGCTTTTAATGCCAGCTCTTTAAATACTGCCCAGTGATCTGTATAATCTCTTGGGGGACGTGAAGATAAATCGTAACTTTTGCGCAGAATATTATGTTGAGGAGTATTAGAGATTTTAGCGAGCATAAAGATAGAGCGCGCACCAGCTGTCAAATCCCATAGGCTGTGTGAGGCTAGATTATCTTTAGTAGAATTGTTGCTTATTCCAAAAACATTGCCGGGCTTAAGTGTAGTATACGGAGTAATCTTACTACTATTTTGTAAATAAAATTCGCAATTATTGTTGACGAGCAGCCCAATTGGAAGTTGAACATGTGCCGCATAACCCAAATTTTCTTTTAATATTTGAGGCAATGTATCATCATTAAGCAGAATTGGCTCATCGTCAGCAAGAGGTAAGTAAACCCCATTTTTATTGATAATTTGCTCTCCAAAGCGATATGAAGCTTTATAAAATGGATACCTTAATGCAGGTGGAATATCTTTTACAACTGCAGCTAATTTGGGGGTTGCTTTATCTAACAGAGTAAGCGTATTTTCCCAGCTTAGTTCTTCCACGTTAATTAATTTATCAGTTGTAGTTTTCAGCATAATATTTCCCATATAACAAAAAGGTCAAACTTAAGTTCAATATTAAAGCATTAAATTATAACATGCTGAAATTTATAGGTCAAAAATTTTTCTACATATTTGGGGGCAATTATGGTATATGTGTATGTTTTTAAGAGCATTTATGGTTAAATAAATTTAAAAAAATGTACTAGAAGCCTTCTAGATGCAACTGGTAACAAAAGTGGAGGGCGTAATTACAGATTTATCTGCAATCTTTTTATGAAAATTTTGCAAATAATTCTTAAAGATTAAAATGGGGTTCTGGTATAATTTAGGCTCGAAGATAGAGAAAGTGGTAATATAAGGATAATTGTTGTATTATAATGAATGACTAAATTGGGGTAATTTCGATGAAGACTTAGAGTATATAATAGCAACATTTCATATTCTAAAAAACTTTTCTGAAAGGGTAAACAGTATTTTTCTATTTACTCCGGTTATATATACAGTATTTTGCCATGCAACAATAATTATTTCTAACTCATTTCCACAGCAAAATTAAGCAAAATACAAATACAATCCATATTTTTTGCCTTCATAAAAAATTGAGCATATGTTTTCAATAACATTTTTAATTATCAATATGTTAAACTTGTTTTAAAAATCTAACGACTCTTTTGGGATTGATATAAGCAAGCCCACTCTTTACTATTTTACAGAATACAGTATGCTGATATATACCGCAAGCATATCCTACAAAAATTTAGCTTAACGTATAACCGCACTTATTTACGTAGATATCAGAAACCATTACACCAGATGAATTAACAATAAAAGAACTTAATAGAGAACAAACGTACAACATAAAGCGATTAACAGCTATATTAAAATCTTGGCTTTAAAAAATGATATGAGATTGGTGGTTTTATTTAGGAGGCATAGTTAATATGAATATAAAAATTGGGATTGTAGGGGCATCAATTGCTGGGATTGCCACGGCAATTGAACTTGAAAGGTTGGGTTTTAATGTAACAGTTTTTGAAAAATCGAATCGAATTTCTTATACACACGGGGCAGGTCTTATGATGCCCTTAAAATTAATTGAAGAATTAAATGCACATGATTTGCTTGGAAAGTCTTTTAAATACTTTAGTATGAATACGTTTACTACTTTTTTATCAAGCAATAAGAATGAGCAAAAGTTATTAACTCAAACAAGTTATCATGATTCTGTAACAGTACATTGGGGAAATTTACATTCTGCTTTAGAAGAAAAATTTAATAAAAGTAGCTGTTTGTATGGATATAATGTGACTTCTGTAATAAACCATACAACTTATGTTGAACTAATAATTAATAGTAAGGATCATTATCAATTTGATTATATTATATTTGCAGACGGTTACAATTCTTTAGGTAGAGCAAAACTATTTCCTGAATTAAAATTAGAGGTGGCAAACTATATTGCATGGCGTGGGTTGATAAATGTTAACCAAATAAATAGCACAAAACTGCTTGGATATAAATACAATAAAGATTATTATAGATATTTATACGAAAAAGGACATTTATTAATGTTCCCCATACCTAATAATAACCCACAACTCTCGAAGGATGATTATATTATTAATTGGGTATTATACGAAAACCTAGCATTGTGTGATGATAATACAAGAGGGGCATTAACCCGATCTAATTTTGCTCCGGGCATGATGCCTTTATCATATAGAAAATATTTACATAATTTAGCGGAACAATATTTGCCTGAATTTCCTCGGGAATTGATTAAATCAACTATGGATCCCTTTACACAAAGTATATCTGATATATTGTTACCACAATACACTATAGATAATATCTGCTTATTAGGCGATGCTTCAACACTACTAAGACCTCATGTTGGTTCTAACGCAACTAAAGCTTTACAAGATGCTCTTGCATTGGGAAACTTCGTACGACAAGAATTAAGCAATGTTGAACCTAATTTGTGTAACGCGTTGCTAAAATGGAGTAAATCACAAAGTGAAAAAGCACAGCATTTGTTTCCATTATCACGAGCATTAGGCGAATTATTAGTTACTAATATGCCAGACTTAGGGACTTTAGATAAAGAACGGATGGATAATTTATGGGATTCAACTATTGAAAAGTATCGTTGGTATGGGAATAAGAATGCTAATCAATTTTAAGGAAAAATTATGCTATCTGTAATAAAGCTATTTAATGAACAGTTATCCATTCATAATCACCAACTTGCAATTAGTGATGATACAACCCGGTTCACATATGATCAGTTAAATAAAAGTTCTAATCAATTAGCACATTGGTTAGAAAAACAAAATATAATAGCTGGAGATATTGTGGCATTAATGATGGAGCCAGGAATTGATATTATTGTTTGGATGCTGGCTATTACCAAAATAAGTGCTATCTATCTAACCATTGATTCTCGCGCCCCAGAAAGTCGTATAGATGGTATATTAGTAAACGCAAAACCTAAGTTGGTAATTGTAAAATATTTGCCCTCTCATGCAAGTCAATTTAAATGTATTGAATCTGAAGTAGTATTCCGAATACTAATTAATTATCCAGTTTCTTATAAAACTAATACTCAGAGTCCCCAATTGCCTCTTGCATTATTTTATACTTCTGGTTCTACAGGTGAACCTAAAGGAGTGCTTATTTCCCATGGTGCTGTAGTAAATTTGGCTAAAAGTTTATTGGAGTTTAATTGTAATATAAAAACGTGGGCACAGTTTAATAATTTAGCATTTGATGCGAGCATTCTTGAAATTTGGGGAACCTTATTAAATGGCATGCATCTTTTTATTATACCGTATCAGGCTAAACAAGATTTACAAAAGTTAAAAAGTATATTATTTAAAAATGAAATTCAAGCAATTGTTTTTCCAACATCTTATTTTCATCAATTAATTAATACTTATCCGGATACCTTGAATACAATTAAAATAGTTTATTTTGGTGGGGAAAAAATTAACAGCACTGTAGTAGAAAAATTTTTAACATATAGAACTCTAGAAGAACTACCTATAAAACTAGTTAATAATTATGGGCCCACGGAAGCAACTACTGTAACATGTAGAAATATAATTGATAGCTCTAAAATGTATAGTAACGACACGTTAATAAGTATAGGTGACCCAATTCCTAACGTAAAAATATATATTTTAAATGAAAATTTATTAGAAGTTCATCCTGGAGAAGTAGGGGAGCTATATATAAGCGGGGTAAATTTAGCAATAGGATATTATAATTCTCCTCAACTGAATAATAAAAAATTTATTAATAATCCATTTTGTGATAAAGAACCATTTAATAGATTATATAAGACAGGAGATTTAGTAAGAAGATTGGATAATAAGGAGTTAATTTATATAGGGAGAATTGATGATCAAGTAAAGGTAAATGGTTTTAGAGTTCATCTTAGTGAGGTTGAAAAACAGTTATTACAGCATCCATTGATTAGGTTTGCTACCGTAGTAGTTAATGCTAGAGGGAACCATAAATTTTTAACCGCATATATTGTGTTGGTAAGCCTAAAAGTCACTGTTAAGGCACAGGAGATTAGAGATTTTCTTAAACAAAGTTTGCCAGACTATATGATTCCCAATAAATATTTAAAAATAGATACCATGCCGTTAACAGCTATAGGTAAAATAGATAAAAAACAGCTTGAATCTATCCCTCATGAAGACTTAGCAATTGATTCCTACACTTCTTCTGAAAATCTAATAGAAGAGGAATTAGCATCAATATGGAAACATCTGCTTAATGTGGATATTATAGATGTAAATCAGAACCTATTTGAACTTGGAGCCAATTCTTTGAAATTGGCTGAAGCGTGCTCTTTAATTAATCAACAATTAGGTTATCCAATATTAATTGCGGATATTCTAGCTAATTCATCTATAAGTAAATTAGCCCAATATCTTAAAAATAAAGGTTATGATAATAATGAAATTAATAAATATGATAAATTAGAAATCGCAGTAATAGGTTTCTCTTGTAGATTTCCTAAATCTAGTACCTGGCAAGAATACTGGAAAAATCTTTGTAATAGTGAAGAAGGGCTAACTAATTTTAGCAATATAAATAATAAGCTTGAAATTAACCAAGAGAAATATAAGACTTTTATACCCGTAAGGGGAATTATTGAAGATATTGACAGATTTGATGCTGAATTTTTTGGTTATAGTCCAGCGGATGCTGCTAATATGGACCCACAACAACGTATTTTTTTAGAATGCGTATGGGAAGCTTTAGAAAATTCAGGGAATATACCTAATAATAGTGATAAAGTTATTAGTGTGTTTGCTGGACAAGCAGATAGTACTTATCTCCAAGAAAATCTGTTAAAAAATAGAAAGTTTAATGAGCAAAATGACTGGTTTAATGCACGACTTGCAACTAGTATGGGAACTCTTGGTACACAAACATCTTATAAATTGAATTTAAAAGGGAAAAGTATAAATATTAATACAGCATGCTCAACTGGTTTAGTTGTAATAGAACAGGCATGTCAAGATTTATCTCTTGGGTATAGTGATATAGCTTTAGCTGGCAGTGTATCTATAGATGTTAGTCAACGGACGGGATATTATTATCAAGAACACGGGATTGAATCAATTGATGGTAAATGCAAACCTTTTTCGAATAAGGCAAGCGGTACTGTTTTTTCTGATGGATGTGGTATTGTTGTTTTAAAAAGATTAACTGATGCTATAAAAGATGGTGACACAATTTATTCTATTATTCGCAGTTGTGGAATTAATAATGATGGTTCAGATAAGTTGGGTTATACTGCGCCAAGTATAAATGGGCAACTTAAATGTATTCAGAGAGCTATTACCCAGGCTCAAATATCTGCAGAAGATATAGGTTTTGTCGAGGCGCATGGTACAGCAACAGCTTTGGGAGATATTATTGAATTTACAGCTTTAACCCAGTCCCATAGGCATTATACTACCAGAAACAACTATTGTGTCTTAGGATCAGTAAAAGGAAACATAGGACATACTGATATTGCTGCCGGAATAGCAGGTTTTATTAAAGCCTCCTTATGTCTATATTATAAAAAAATTCCACCCACACTTCATTTTTCTGTCCCAAATCCTGAACTTAAGCTTGCAGATAGTCCTTTTTATATTAATACGCATTTACAAAATTGGGAAAGTACGTCTAAAAGGTATGCTGGCATCAGTGCATTTGGAATAGGCGGAACTAATGCTCATATTATTTTAGAAGAATATGTACAAAAAGACACTTCTAAGCCTGTTTTCCCGAATCAATTATTTATATTCTCAGCAAAAAATCAAATTTCACTAGAGCAATATAATACTAAAATAATAACATATTTGAATCATGCCGAAATAGATGTGAACCATCTTGCAGATATGGCGTATACCTTGCAATCTGGTAGAGATAATTTTGCCTATCGTAAAATTGCAATAGGTAAGGATAAAAATGAAATTTTAGAGTTTTTGAAAGTCCAGTCCTCTAATATAAAGTATTCAAAAATTAAATCTAATTTAGTATTTATGTTTACTGGTCAAGGTTCACAATATAAAAATATGGGATTAGATTTGGCTAGTTTTATCCCATCTTATGCAGCAACTCTTAATCAATGTAATAGTATAGCAAAAAAATTGTTAAATATTGATATGATATACTTAATAAAAAATAATCCAGATAATGTGCTGGGGCAAACTAAATATACACAAATTGCTCTATTCATTATTGAATATTCATTGGCAAAGCTATTTATAGATTGTGGTGTGAAGCCTGAAGCTATGATTGGACATAGTGTTGGAGAATATGTGGCTGCATGTATCGCTGGAATATTTTCGTTAGAAGATGCCATTAAACTAGTCTGTAATAGAGGGGAATTAATGTCAACAGTTCAAACGGGTAGCATGTTATCAATTAGTTGTACTGTAGAAGAATTTGAACAATTAAAAAAAGGTATTAATGTAGATTTGGGATTATATAATTCTACTCATAATTGCGTTGCTTCGGGTAATATTTCAAACATCTATAAATTAATAGACGCAGCTCAAAAATCTGGGTTTCAGTACCAACAACTTCAAGTAAGTCACGCTTTTCATAGCTGTTTAATGGATAGTATTCTTGATAGTTTTGAAGAGCTATTTTCTAATATCATCTTAAGCAAACCAATAATACCTATAATATCTAATGTTACTGGTACATGGTTAACAGATGATGAAGCAATAAATCCTAAGTATTGGCGTACTCATTTAAGACAAACTGTACAGTTTAAGTTAGGAATAGAATCTTTACTAATCACTAACTATAAATTATTTTTAGAAATTGGTCCCGGATTTACTTTAAGTGCATTTGCTAAGGAAATTGTGCAAACTTCTAAGGCTGAATGTACTGTAATAAGTTCTTTGCCAAATCACAAAAAATTATATACAGAAGATTATACCCTATTATTAGCTTTAGGCACCTTATGGCAACATGGACACAAAGTTAACTGGAAATTTTTATATAAAGAAGAAGCACGCCGACATATATCTATACCAACTTATAGTTTTTTAAGGAAAAGGCATTGGATAGAACCAGATCTAAGTTCTACATTATCCATTAATAAAGATATAAATAAATGGTTTTATATACCAAATTGGATACGGCAAATAAATATACAAGTATATAAGATGCATAGGAACGAATGCACATGGCTTATTTTTAAAGGACAAAATAACTTAAGTGAACAATTAATTAATGATTTGCAAAAAGTTGAAAATACTTTATTTATTGTAGAATATGGTTCAGAGTATTGTGAGTTAGAAAATAATAAATTTATAATAGATCCTACCAGCAAGCAACACTACCTCACATTATTTAATAAAATAAAAGATAAAATTATACATCCGGTAATGATATTTCATTTCTCCTCTTATCATTTGGAGGATAACATACATATTCCCTCTGAAGAAAAAATAAGTACTATCCTAGATCAAGGTTTTTATAGCATATTGTATATGGCACAAGCTTATATAGAAATTATCGGTGAAGCTATTCATATGAAATGTAGCGTTATAACAAGCAATGCCTGGCAAGTGCTGGGCGATGAAGTGGTAAACCCATTAAATACAGCACTATCCGGAATATGTACTACTATACCACAAGAACATAAATCATTAAGCTTTAAGTTAATTGATATTGAGGTTATTGGTCCCACCACAAGTAATTTATCCTCATATTTAATAAACTATTGTATGGAAGATGAATGGGATATTTTTCATTCTAATATCGCTATTAGAAACAACTATTTGTGGGTAAGAAAATATACCGTGGTTCAGCTTAGTACAAAAGTAAATCGCTTTAAAAATAATGGTGTATATCTTTGTACTGGCGGGGTTGGGGGGATAGCATTAGCAATTTGTGAAATAATCACACAAGAAGTAAAAAATCCTATTTTTATACTGATATCCAGAACAAAATTTCCTGATAAAAGCCAATGGCCCAATATTCTAGATAACCCAGATCAAGCAAATTTACATACGAAAATAGAAGCTTTGGAGAAAATAGAGTCTATGGGCGGGATAATTCATATTAAACAATGTGATGTTGCTAATTCTACTGAATTACAATTAATTACAAATTCTATAATAGAACAGCACCGTAGGATTAATGGACTTATTCATGCTGCAGGTATAGCAGGACATGGAGTTATGTTATTAAAAACCAAAAAGGATATTTTAGAAAATTTTGCTGCAAAAATATATGGAACATATAATTTGGCTAGAGTTCTAAATGCAGTAAATTTAGACTTTGTTATGCTTTGCTCTTCAATTAGCTCTATAGTAGGGGTTACTGGACTTAGCGATTATAGTAGTGCAAATGCGTGCTTAGATGGAGTTGCTGCTAGTAAATTATTTAATAGTGAGTATGTAGTTAGCATTAATTGGAATACGTGGAAATCAGTGGGAATGGCTAGTAATATGGTTGATCAACGAAATTTTTTAGATGTGGGTAATAACATCTCTCCTATTGATGGACAAAATATATTTTTGCAAGTAATGCAGAATCATTATTCTCAAATAGCAATTTCAGGTTTGCCAATTGATGAATATGCAAGAATTGTAAATCAATATGAAAATATCGAGGAAAATCTATCGCAGGATAACCTAAATAATACTGAAAATATCTCCTTACCTTTAGATAGTGTGGAGTTGCTGATTATTCGGCAATGGCAAGATATTTTAGGGATTAACCACATACGCCCTACAGATGATTTTTTTACATTAGGGGGGCATTCTTTAAAAGCTTTGAAATTTATAGAAGTGATAAATAGGGAGTTACAATGCAAACTGACGTTACAACAACTGTATAAATACAGAACAGCTTCTCAATTAGCACAGATAATAAATTTTATAGACGCTGATGCAATAATAGATGATGTGCTGGTCAAATTTCCTTCGTCAAATATTATTAAAGAATGTACTGATAATATTTTTCTATTCCATCCAGTTGCTGGAACCGTATTTTGTTACAATACCCTAGCGGATAATTTAAAATTACCCTTTAATATTTATGGTTTACAAGATCCAAGTGTTTCATCTGGAGTAATGAAATTTTCTACACTCTTAGAAATGGCAAAAGCGTATTTAAGTAAAATACAACAGATACAGCCAGCTGGTCCATATTATTTCATTGGATACTCGTATGGGGGAACAGTTGCTTATGAAATTGCCAATTTATTGCTCCAACAAAATCAAAAAATCAATTTTCTAGCTATGATTGATAGTTGGGCTATATTCTCGGATGACCAATTTGATGGGGATAAATTTAAACAAATAATGGGATATTATAATAAAGAATTAACTTCTAATGCAATTGATTTAGCTTGGCAACGTATGAATTTATTATTAACTCATACGCCTAGTAAAATTAAACAAGATATGGTGTTGTTTAAGGCAAATATATTATTAGATGAGTTTCAGGTAATTAATGATAAATATAATCATTGGAATGCCTATAATGATGGACATATTGATGTGCATTATATAGAGGCAAATCATGAAACTATAATTTATCCAAAAAATAGTTTAAAAATATTGAATATTTTAGAGCAAAAGCTAATTTCAGAAGTCTCTATAAAAATGCCCAACCCAAAATCTGTAGGTTTAAACCATTCAACATTTAATTTTACTTAATAGGGATGCCTTTAGATATCATATAAAATTCAACGAACTTATTTTTCCTTGCTCCATAGCGGGTGGAGGTTATCTTTATTGAATATATACTTACCATATAGATTTGTTTGAGCTCTTCTGGCAGTAAATAAATGCTTGGGATCAGTATTTTTAATATAGCTTAGCTATGGCACACGAAAAATTGTTAGTTCTGGCTTAAATCCCCAATATACAGAATTAACAAAAATATTTAAACTTCAGGATATGTTATAAAACCATGCTAGTGTATAAAATTTTAATATTTATTACATTTATTCTTGCATAATGATATAATATGTGCTAAAGAATAGATGGTAATGCCACTTAAAAGTAATCACCGTTTATTTGTTATAGCTCAAATTAAAGTCTATATAAGTAATGCATACCGCTCTCTTTTTAAAAGAATTCAGCGATAGTCATTACTAAAGCAGGGAAAGTATCTATTTCAATATGAGATGTAAAATGAGCAATATAGTTAACTCAATTCGAATTAATAATTTCTTAAGCTTGGTTGAAAAGCACTTTGAAGGATCAATAAACGCATTTGCTAAAGCTAATGAAATTACCCCAACTCCATATTACATGATTTTAAAGGGAAGCAGACAATTTGGTTCTAAATTTTTGTTAACTTCTAATTGAACCGTTAGCGCTGGTTCAGAATTTTCCAAGGCATCATCTTGTAGTATGCCTGTGTTAGCATCTAAAAAACTCTGATATAAGCCATATTTATCTTCAGTTAATAATTTTTTTGGTAAGTCATACAAAGTTACCGTAATTTGGATAGGAATATCTATATTGCAATGAATAAAGTCTGTATCATAAAAACTTAAATTCCAATTAGGTGATAATGCATAAGCAATGGCCTCAAGTACCGTACTCTTCCCAGAATCACCTCTTCCTATAATACAAATAAAATCATTTAAACCAAAAACTTGCTCAAAGTGTTCAATACTACGAAAATTTCTAATAGTAAGTGTATGAATTTTTGCCACACGCTCTCTCCTAATTTAATTTTAATTTAACTTACTAACTGAGATATCTCTAAATAGTCAAATTAATAATATTCTTCAATATATTCGTAGGCTTTGTTAAACAAGGCCTCATCTTTGTGTAATTGATACTTTAACAAGCTCTTCCGCAATGCCTTCTGCACTTCTTTACGCCCCGGAATAGTATCCTGCCAGCCATCAAACCGCACTAAACGCACAATTTCATCAATATCATTAACAATACGCTCAATTATTACCGGAGTTTTATCAGTTTTCATTTCCAGGAATAATTCGCTAAGCGCAGTCTTAGCAGTTTTTTGTTCTTGCTCAGCCATAATTTGCTTTTCTTCTTGCAAAGATTGTTTGGCAATTTCACATAATTCTTTTATGAACTCAATGCTGCTAATTAATCCATGCTCAGCCTTATCGCGAAGATTTTCTAACCGTTCGCTTAATGCTTGAAATGCAGCATTAGTTTGATGTTTACCTAATCTACTTTGTAACAGCTTAATAACCTGCTCTGCTTCTTTAGGATTTTTCTTATTCATCAAGCTGTCAATAATATCAGCATCCAAAACCATTTCTTCCATATCATTATTAATACCATCTACACTAATATGCTCATGGATTAATGCTGTGGTTTGAGCACCGAAGGCATGCCATAATAAACGCCCATTATTATCAGAACTGGGTTTTACTGAAGTATAAAGCTGTGATAACCATTTATAATCTTTAGAATATGGAGTTAGCACATCATCTGGTGAAAGAGCCTCCCATAATTTAGCCAGCCCAATATAATCTTTGGCAAAAGCATCACGTTTATCATTTGAATCAATACAATCTTGCGCTAGTTGCAAACCATCAAAACCAGTAATTGTTCTGTCAATATTAGGAAAATGAGCTAAACATTTTTCTATTACTTCCGGCAGCTTATCCCTTAACTGTTGTAAATTACTAATAACTGACTTTATGCTTTCTTCATCAAAAGCCAATGCATTTGCTGTATCGTCAAAAACACCAAAATAATCAACAATCCGGCCAAATGTTTTATTTGGATATAAGCGGTTTGTCCGACAAATTGCCTGTAATAAAGTATGGTCTTTGAGTGATTTATCTAAATACATTGTTTGCAAAATTGGCGCATCAAACCCAGTCAATAATTTTGCTGTTACTATCAAAAATTTTAATGGTGAATCAGCAGCATCAAAAGAATTAATTACTCGTTCTTGTTGGTCTTTGTCCATGCCGTATGCCTGCTTAAATTCAAAGCTATCGTTAGCAGTAGTACTTATAACTACCGCGCTGGCATCAGGTGCAATAATCCTATCTAAAGCTTCTTTATATAATACACATGCTTCCCTATCAGGTGTAACAATCATTGCTTTAAAACCATCTGGTTCTACATGTTGATAGAAATGCTGAACAATATCTGCTACAATTGTTTGAATCCGGCTTGGTGACTTTAGAAAAATTGCCATACTTGCTGCTTTTTGACTAAGTCTATTTTTATCTTCTTCAGTTAAATTATTGGCAAGCTCAGCAAAAGCAACATCCAGGCTATCTTTATCAATATGATAATTTGGCAACCTTGGTTCAAAGTGTAAAGGTAATGTAGCTTGATCACGAATACTATCTTGAAAAGTATAACGGCTCATATAACCACCGGTATCCTCTTCGGCTCCAAAAGCCCAGAATGTATTTTTATCTGCTTTGTTAATAGGTGTTCCCGTTAAGCCGAACAAGAACGCATTTGGCAATGCGCTTCGCATTTTACGCCCCAAACCACCTTCTTGAGTACGGTGCGCTTCATCAACCAGAACAATCACATTTTCCCGGGTATTTAAATCTGGGTAAGCATCCTTGAATTTATGAATAGTAGTTATTATTATTTTGCGGGTATCTTTTTTCAATAAATCATGTAATTCTTTAATACTGTCGGTAGTAACCATATTTGGCACTTCGGCAGAGTTAAACGTTGCTGTAATTTGAGTATCTAAATCAACCCTATCCACAACGATTAAAACTGTAGGACTTCCTAATAATACCTGCTTTCTCAGCTTTTGAGCAGCAAAAAGCATTAATAGCGATTTTCCTGAACCTTGAAAATGCCAAATTAGGCCTTTCTTAATCTTCCCCTCGTTAACTCGTTCTACAATAGAATTGGCGCCCTCATATTGCTGGTAACGTGCGACCACTTTAATTTTACGCTTTTTCTTATTGGTTGCATAGATGGTAAAATATTGCAAAATATCTAATAATGTAGATGGTTTTAAAAGATCAACCAACTGTTTAGCTACATCCTGTAAGCCAGTAAAATTAAGTAAGTCATTCTTATTGTTCTCCCGTCGCCAAGGCGACCAAAACTCTAGCGGAGTCCTTACACCACCAATAAATAATTCTTTACCTTCCGTACCAAATGAAAATACGTTTGGCACAAATAGCTGGGGTACTGCATTTTCATAGACTTCATGTATTTCATATGCTCCATCCAACCAGCTAATTGCTGGTCGTACCGGAGTTTTAGCTTCACCTATAATTAACGGAATTCCATTAACAAACCCAACGATATCCGGAATTTTAGTTTCCTTAGCTCGGATCATAAACTGACTAGTTAAAATAAATGTGTTTTGGCTAATATCATCATAATCTATTAACTTTATTGTGACATGTTCATTATCTTCACCGATAGGTAAAGTAACTTCATTACGTAACCATTTAGCGAATTCCTCATTAGCACGTACTAACCCGACATTAGCAACAGCTAGTATAATTGCTCTAAGCTTGTGAATTACTAACTCGGCTTTTTCCGAGTTTGCGGCAATTATGGGATTTAAACGAATTAAGGATTCTTTTAATTCATTAGCTAACAATACTTCATCTATTTCACGTTTTAATAACTCTGGTGCTGTATAAACCCATCTAGCAGAACCTTCATAAGCTACATTTTCGACTGCAACTTTATAGCTTTTAGCTTGATTTAGATTTACACCAGCTAATTGATGAATAATAAAATATTCAACAGAATTGAGTTCGTTAAAGTTACTCATCCTAATATCTCATTTAATAGTTTTTGTTTAAGATTTTTTAGTGTCTGCTTTTGTTGTTTAATTTGAATTATTATTATATTAATTTGTTGTAATACAGATAAAACGTGATGCTGCATTTCTATACTTGGAATTGAAATTTCCATATCGGATAAATCTTTCCATTTCGTGCGTGGTGATAATGAACCAGCAGAAGTATTTATAGCAACTTGGATAAAAGCATCTGAAGCAATATAAAATGGTAGTAGCTCCTGCAAAATTTTATCACCTTTTGCACGTATAACCAAAATATCATTTGAACACACGCCATCAAAATCAGCAATTGCTATTTTTTTCAAATATGCTCTGCGCTTACCAAATAATATATCACCTGCAACAAATTTTTTGGTAAACGTTGTACCATCAGCAATATTGCCGTAACCTTGCACTTGAAAATTTTCTGCCTCAATGTGTTCTAGTCCAACAAATTTTGTTACCTCAACAGCATGTTCAGGATATTTTTTATCACATTCTGCAATCTGGCCCATAGTACTTGAGTGACAATTATTTACGTTCAATAAATTACCAAATAATGGTTCTTTAGCCAATAAATTATTCGCCAAAGACTTCAATAATACTTTTAATTTATTTTCTTGAACGGCGCATTGCTCAATTGATGCATCTATAGATTTAAATAAAGTTGTAAGTTTTCTTTGCTCGTCATCACCTGGTAATGGTAACTCAAAGTTAGCAATAAAGTCTTTTATGAGCCTTTTTCTACCGGTAGTTCCCAGCATCATCTTTTTGCCATTCTCAATAAATAAGTCACTGGATATTATTGAATATAACAAATACGGATTTATGCCTTTACTTCTTAATACAAAGAACTCTGTCGACCCAAAGCCAACTCCATTTTTTAGATTATTGGCTAATCCGCTTTTCCCATTCTCAAAGCACGGCGTCATTTTAGCAAGAAGAACATCATTATCTTTGAAATAACTTAACCCGTTCTTTTTTAATTCTTGAATTGATTTTTCTTGCGAATGGCAGAATTCTGGCTTCTTAATATTTAAGTCAGCCATTTCAGCAAATGAAACTATCGTTTCATTTGGAATAGAAGCAATTTCTTTTTTGGATGGATCTATATCACAAATTTTACTAAGATTTACTTTATTCCAATTATGCTTACTAAAACTCATTATTCCACCTGTACCAATAGATCAATCAATGCCTGCTTATCCGGCAGCACTGTTTGAAAGCGGCTGGCAAAAATACTATCATTCCCCTCAGGTAGTGTTATTTCAACTAAAGCATTACTTTTATCTTTACAAATAACTATACCAATAGTCTTATTTTCCTCTGGCAAGCGGATAAAACGGTCATAATAATTTACATACATTTGGATTTGTCCTAAGTCTTGATGAGTCAATTCACCAATTTTCAAATCAATTACTACAAAACAGCGTAATAGACGATTAAAAAATACTAAATCCACCTTAAAATGTTTCTCATCAAATGTAATTCTTACTTGACGCCCAACAAACGTAAATCCTTTGCCTAGTTCAAGTAAAAAATGCTCTAACTTATCAATTAAAGCTTGCTCTAAATCACTTTCAGAATATTCATACTTATCTGGTAAATCCAAAAACTCTAAAACATATGGGTCTTTTAGTAAATCAATTGGCTTCTGTATAATATGCCCGTGCTGAGCTAATTGCTTAACGCCTTCTTTATTCCGGCTTAGCGCCAATCTCTCATATAGCGCACTATCACACTGCCGCTGCAGTTCTTTAAGGCTCCAATTATTAGTTGAGGCTTCAATTGCATAAAAATCACGTTCTTCAATATTACTTATTCGCATTAATTTGAGATAATGTGACCAGGACAAGTTAAATTCAGAAACTCTAAATTCCGCAGACGATTTCTGCGAAATTGAATACGTTAAATAAAACTGCCGCATTTGCTCTAGGTTGCGCTCTGAAAATCCACGACCGAATTTATCACTTAATTGTTTAGACAACTCTTTTAATACCTGTTTGCCATATTCTGCCCGCTCTTTACCCTGTTGCTCATCTTCAACAATCATCCGGCCAATTTCATAATATGTATAGACCATCGCATGATTAACAGCGCGCACCACCCCTTGTCGAGCTTGTTGGAGGAATTCTGCAATTTTGGAGTATAGGTTAGTCCTTAGTTCAGCACTCATACTTCAATACCTATATTTTTCAGTTGAGCAAATAAATTGTTTAATGAAGTATTAATATGTTGTTGCCCACTCCTGATGTCAGAGATGAGTAATTCAAGGTTGTGCTCAACTGTATTACTGGCTTGTTTTACATAAAGCTGAACACTTAAATTACCATTGTTTTTTAATACATCGGCATTACTAATAACCTGTGCAAAATTTTCTACATCAGCAACCTGCCAATAGGCATCAC
>JAGOUD010000112.1 GCA_018061465.1 Burkholderiales bacterium | reverse complement strand
TCTACCAAGCGATCTGGGTACGCAATATATTATGGTGAATATTCCCAGTTTCTCTTTAAAGGTAATTGCTAATGATCAAACTGTACTCGATATGCCGGTGATTGTGGGTAGCGAGCGGGGTTTACACAGCTGTGTCTTAAGTAGTCAAATTACGTACCTAGATATAAATCCATACTGGTATATTCCCAATAGTATTGCGCTGCGTGATATGCTGCCTAAATTAAAACATAATCCCAGCTATTTAATTGAGAATCACATAAAAATGTATACCTCTTATGGTCTTGATGGTAAAGAGGTTAATTCCAAGGATATTAGTTGGAATAAAGTAGAATCAAATATTTTTCCGTATAAGTTACGCCAAGAACCAGGTGCCGATAATTCATTAGGACGGGTTAAGTTTATCTTTCCAAATGATTGTGGTATTTATTTGCATGATACTTCAACACCACAGCTATTTCAAAATTCTAAGCGCGATTTAAGTCACGGCTGTATTCGTATTGGTAAGCCAATTGAATTAGCTGCTTATTTACTTCAAGATAAATCAGGCTGGGATCAGGAGAAAATAGTCTCTACCATAGCTTCAAATACTAGTAAAATAGTTATGCTTAATAAACCCATGAATATTCATATTATATATGCTACGGCTTGGGTTAATGAAAGCGGCGTTCTACAATTTAGAAAAGATATTTATGGGATGGATGCCATCCCCTATCCAGTTTATTTACCACCTTCAAGTACTTTGAGTATAAAACCTACCCGGTGAGTTATTTTACATTTTTATGTTTGGTAATCAATAGTATCGGGATATCTGAATCCTGAGCAATATCTTCGGCAATTCCGCCAGTAATAAAATGAGAAAAGGAACCCAAATGGTGTGATCCTAAAACAAATAAATCAGCATTCCAACTTTTTGCATCGTCAATAACTAAAGATGCTAGGTTTGCCCCATAGTTTTCAAGTAAGATTACCTCAGCGTCAATTGATTTACTTTTAAGAGTTTCTTTAACGTGGTTAATTAATTTATTCGCAATACCTAAAAGAGCTTCTTTTAATTCGCTAACTCCTACCATTTCAATACCAAAAGCAATCTGTTCTAAATTAACGACATGCACTATGCGCAGTTTAGCACCGGTAGAGTTCGCTAAATCCATAGCTTCATTCAATACCTTATCTGAAATATCAGAGTTGTCAATTGGTGTATAAATACGATTAAACATAATATTCTCCTAACTTTAAAAGAGTAGATAGCTTAATTTTTATTCGCAATGACAATTTTATTAATAGTTCTTGGAATAAATAATAAGCAGGGTTATTAAAATTCTTATATGCGCTCAATTTTGGCAATGTTTAAATCTAGAGTTTTTTTACCGGTACCGATAAAAAATATTTCAGCTGTCTTTTTTTTGCCATCAATATTTAAATTAACTATTTTACCTTTGCCAAATTTAGCATGAGTGATCATATCTCCAATTTTTACAACCATATCTTGATCCACTAGTTGAATTCTAGATATTTTAGTTTCAGGATTCGTTAGTTGTAATGGAGTTAAATTATGTCCCATATCGCTTATACTAATACTATCGGTTAAATTATTATACCCAATGGTACTAATTCCCGAAATATTACTAATTAATTTCTCTGGAATTTCATTAATAAATCGGGAAACAGGTGCAGAAATGCGTTTGCCCCACATCAGTCGACTGCACGCTCTAAGTAAATACAATTTTTTACGCGCCCGAGTAATTGCAACATACATTAGTCGCCGCTCTTCTTCCATATCCCGTTTTAATTCAAAACAATTTTCATGGGGAAATAACCCATCCTCAAGACCTACTACAAATACGGTATCAAATTCTAACCCTTTAGCTGCATGCACGGTCATTAGCTGCACTGATTGCTCGTAGCCATCAGCTTGAGCATCTGCGGAATCTAACACGGCATGAGCTAAGAAGGTGGCAATAGAATTGTCTTCGTTCTCTCCAGTTTTGAAATTACCCACCGCATTTACCAGTTCATTTAGATTTTCTAAACGCTCTCTGCCATTTTTCCTATCTTGGGCATACATTTCACTAAGCCCCGTTACTTCAATTATGTAGTTAATTATTTCAGGTAAATTAAGTGCACTAACGTTTTTTTGCATGTTAAGAATAAGGTCGGTAAATTTAGTTAAGCACAATTTAGACCTACCCTCTAATAGTGGACAGGCTTCAAATAAGGATATTTCATGTTTAGTTGCCAAAGTTTGCAAAGTTTCAATGGTCTTGGCCCCAATACCGCGAGCTGGTACATTTACCACACGTAAAAATGCTTCATTATCATTTGAGTTTAATAATAAACGTAAATATGATAAAACATGTTTAATTTCTTGGCGGTCAAAGAAACGTAAGCCGCCATATACTCGATAAGCTAGACCTTTCGCATAAAAAAGCTGCTCAAATACTCTTGACTGAGCATTAGAACGGTACAATATCGCTATATCTGATAGTTTAACGCCGCCCTCATGCAAAGTTTGGATTTCATCTACCACAAAATAAGCTTCATCTTCTTCCGTATAACCTTCATAAAAATGAATTTTTTCACCAGATAAGTTATCTGTCCATAATTTTTTGCCAATTCTGTCACTATTGTTGTCAATGACAGCATTTGCCGCCTCTAAAATGTTGGTGGTTGAGCGATAATTTTGTTCTAGTCGGATTGGATCGGTTATTTTGAAATCATATAAAAAAGCTTGCATATTTGCAACCTTAGCTCCCCGAAAAGAATAGATGGATTGATCATCATCTCCCACTGCAAACATATTATGGCAATTTTTACCGAGTAATTGCAACCACCGATATTGTAATTGATTGGTATCTTGAAATTCATCAATTAAAATATGCTGAAATTGATTGTGGTATTTTTCTAAAATATCATTATGTTGCGTTAAAGTTTCGTAACTTCTTAGCAACAATTCTGTAAAGTCAACCAAGTTATCTCGGTTACACAAAGCTTCGTATTCGCCATATAATTCAGCCCAGATTTGTTGACGTAAGCTAGTTGTTGTTAGTTGGTGAGCGCGTAATCCAGCTTCTTTTTGTTGATTAATAAATTTTTGTAATTCTTTAGCTGAGTAACGATCTTCATCTAAACCTGAGCCTTTTAGAATGCGTTTTAATATGTTTAATTGATCTTGTGCATCTAAAATTTGGAAATAAGGTGGTAATCCGGCTTGCTTATGATAACGTCCAAGTAAACGTAGTGCAATTGAATGAAAAGTACCAATCCACATATGTTTGGTATCCATGCCTAATTGGTTGGATACTCGCAGCTTCATTTCTTTTGCGGCTTTATTAGTAAACGTCACAGCTAAAATCGCATCAGATTCTACCTGCTGGTTTTTAACCAACCACACAATTCTAGTGGTTAAAACCCTAGTTTTTCCACTTCCAGCGCCGGCTAAAACTAACATTGATCCATCAGTATGCATTACAGCTTTTAGTTGTTCTGGATTTAAATTCTTTAACAAAACGCCCCCACTCACAGCTTACCCCTAGTTGTATTTGATATATATCGCAATTTTAACACAGTTTTATGCTACCGCGTATATAAAAATCAAAATTGTGCTTAACATTCTGGTACAATCAAGTATTGGTCATATTTTATTGACAGGATATTATTATGCAAATTTCTTATCCATTTAATAACTTTTATAGTATTATTGAGAATAATGCAAAAATTGCTCCGAATAAAAACATAATTTATGAGAATAATTTAAAAATTAGTAATCTTGAATTTAGGCGTTTAGTTGATGCCCTTGCGGAGTTTTTATATAATAGAGAGATTAAGCCGTTAGATAAAATTGCCATAGTGATGTCTAATTCATGGCAGTTTGTAGTTACTTTATTTGCAATTAGTAAAGTGGGGGCAATAGCAGTTCCCGTAAATAATTTTCTTAAAGAAGATGAATTAGCTTATATTTTGAATGATGCGCAAGCCAAGGTGTTGTTTTCATCGTTTAAGTTTGCTCAGGAAACTCAAAATTTATATAAAAAGACTGATGTTGAATTTACTATTTGGGTTGATGGTTGTCCTCTTGAAAATGATAAAAATATTGATTACGCTAAATTGTTGAATATAGGTAAATTGCCGCGAAATGCTATTGTTACTAATATTAATGATACAGCATTGATAGTATATACATCAGGAACTACCGGACGACCTAAAGGAGCAATGTTATCGTTTAAAAATATTTTTTCTAATTGCGAAGGCTGCAAGGCGCTGATGAAACTTAAAAATGGTCAAGTGCGATTGTTATGCTATCTTCCAATGTTTCATGTGTTTACTTTAACCGTTACGATAATGCTGCCAATTTATACTAGCAGTGCAATAATTATTATTCGTTCACTAAGTGGTATAAAAGATTTTAAATATTTATTAAAACAATTACTCTTTAAACGCTGCCCATATTTTACTGGAGTTCCTGACATCTATAGTGCTATGACTAAAGCAAACTTGCCCTGGTATTTTCATTGGTTTCATAATGTCACAGGATTTATTTCTGGAGCGGCACCTTTAGCAACAGAGATACATAAGAAATTTACCCAAAAATTTAAGCGCGGAATGCTACTTGAAGGATATGGAATAAGTGAGTGTTCACCAATAATATCATGTAATACCCCAACTTCTAGTCGTGTTGGTTCTGTCGGGCAGCCAATTGGAGGATATTTAGTAAAAATTTTTGATGAATCTATGCACGAAGTTCCGCTGGGTAATATTGGAGAAATTTGTGTCAAGGGCGATTGTGTAATGCAAGGATATTTTAATCGCCCAGTAGATACCGCAAACGCTATAATTGATGGCTGGTTTAAAACCGGAGATATTGGTAAGGTGGATAATGATGGCTATATTTATATTGTGGATCGAATAAAAGACCTAATTATTCATAAAGGGATGAATATTTACCCCCGTGAAATTGAAGAGGTATTGTATGCACATAATAAAATTCAAGCATGTGCTGTTATTGGCGAAAAAGATAAGGAAGATAATGAAATTCCTATAGCATATATTGAATTAAAAGAAAATGAAGTTGCGAATGAATATGAGATAAAGGAATTTGCTAAAGCGCAATTGGCTGCTTTTAAGTTACCACGGCGCATCATTTTTATAAAAAAATTACCACGGAATGCTACTGGTAAAATTTTAAAGAGAGAATTGCGGGAATTACATAAACAAGCATATATTTAAATAATATTTTGAACATGCTCTTAGGAAAGAAATTAATGATAAAAACTCGTTTTGCACCATCGCCTACTGGATTTTTACATCTAGGTGGCGCCAGAACCGCCTTGTTTTCATGGGCATATGCTAAAAAATATCAGGGAAAATTTATACTTAGAATTGAAGATACCGATTTAGAGCGTTCTACTCAAGCTTCGGTTGATGCTATTTTTGAAGCAATGGATTGGCTTGGGCTGGATTATGATGAAGGTCCATTTTTTCAAACCCAAAGGATGGAACGTTATAAAGAAGTAATTAATCAATTATTGGATCAAAAACTTGCTTATCATTGTTACTGCTCTAAAGAAGAGCTTGACCAAATGCGTGAAGAACAAAAAGCAGCTGGATTAAAGCCTAAATACGATCGGCGTTGTTTACATAAGCATGTTATTAAACCTGGAGTGTCTCCAGTGGTGCGCTTTAAAAACCCAGAACTGGGTAGTGTTAGTTGGGAAGATTTAGTTAAAGGTCATATTGAAATTAATAATATAGAACTAGATGATTTAATTATTGCACGAAGCGATGGTAGTCCAACCTATAATTTTTGTGTGGTCGTTGATGATTGGGATATGCAGGTTAGTCATGTAATTCGAGGGGACGATCATATTAATAATACTCCGCGGCAAATAAATATCTTACGTGCTTTAAATGCAGTAGTCCCAGTCTATGCGCACGTACCAATGATATTACGTGAAGATGGGAATAAAATGTCAAAGCGACACGATGCTGTAAGTGTTATGCAATATAAAGCTATGGGTATTCTACCTGAGGCATTGCTTAATTATTTAGCGCGCTTATGTTGGGGGCATGGTAATGATGAAATATTTAGTCAGCAACAATTTATTGATTGGTTTGATCTGGATAATGTGTCTAATTCTCCAGCACGGTTTGATATTAAAAAATTATTTTGGGTTAATGCGGAACACATAAAAAATACATCAAATGAAAAATTAGCTGGGTTAGTTAAAGAAAATTGGTTAAATGAAGCATGCGGTCAAGATCTATTAGATAAGCTGGTTCAGTTATCTACGGTCAACTTATTAGAGATTATTGAATTAGTTAAGCCTAGAGTAGATAATATTAATAGTTTAGCTCTTCAGTGTGGTTATTTTTATAAACCACAAGAGATAGCTCCTGCAGATGCAGCTAATTATTTAACCGACAAAGCCATTACCATTTTATCTCAATTTGCCCAAGTAATAACCAATCTTCAGGAATGGACATTAGATAATATTAAAGTATGTATTAAAGATTTTTGTAAAACCCATACTATAAAAATGCCTGAATTAGGTATGCCATTACGGTTAAAGTTATGTGGGATTAAAGAAACCCCATCTTTTGATGCGGTAGTATATATACTCGGTAGGGATGAAGTTCTTGCCAGACTTAAATAGGAAGCTTTGATTAAGTTGCTACGGTTATTTGGCGCATATTTTTAGATTTCGGCTGTTATTTTTAAAGCGGAGTATTCATTAATATTAGAATAAGAGGTTGCTTTTTCCAGATAGGTAGAGGTACCGTTGTGTACTATATAGGCATTTTAATAATGCCAAGCTCCAAATAATTGAAGTCTATTGTATAATACAAATTATCGTTCATTTAACCAGCCTTAAAATATTATAAAAAGGAGATCAAATGCGATATAATGCATCCACTAAACTTGGGCATTTACAACTAAAGTCACCTATAATAATTGGGGCTAATGATCAACTAATTGATTTTAACAGTTTCGCCCTGATAGCCAAACATAGTAAACAATTAGGAGCTTTTGTTACAAAATCCTGTACCTTAAAATCAAGAATAGGTAATCCTGAGCCAATAATTGCTTGTGTAGAAAATAATGTACTGGTATCTTCCGGGTTAA
>JAGOUD010000111.1 GCA_018061465.1 Burkholderiales bacterium | reverse complement strand
AGATAACCCAATTGTCCCTAAAGATAGATTGAGTGGTACTGGTAAGCACGAATGCTATAAAATTAAATTACGCAACTATGGTTTTCGATTGGCGTATAAAATAGATAATGATCGAATTGTTTTATTATTCATAAGTGTTGGTAAACGAGAAAATGATGCAATTTATGATGTTATGCATAATCGCCTAAATTCATTATGACCGTTTGGTATTACCTACAATCGAAAAAGTCGGACTGATAAAAATGGTAATTATAAAAATTATGGTTTAAACGTATTGCCATAAAAATAAAAAGCCTCCGAGAACGCTCAGAGACTTATTACCGATCGCGACTTCGCAATCCCAATTAAAGTTATTATCGCACCATTTTGAAGTGCTTGCAAATATTTTTACAATAAGAGTTTGATTTCCTAATACTCATCATTTTGCTAATTAATAGCGTAATTATACCATTAGCAAATCTTTATTTAATTTATCCAGTTAGCTAAATTATTATTGACTGCTCGTTCATGATAAAATATCTATGAATATTATGTTTTATAAGTAGAATTAATATGCAATTTGATCATCTAAATTTAGTACATGTTCCAATTATTCTTCTTAATGAAGAATTAAAGGTTGTTTTTAACAATAAATATTTTAAGCAAATTTTTTACAATGAAACTGAATTAAGACTAAGTTTGGCTAATGAAATAATTGTAAAAAAACTTAATAATACTCTAAATACAGGTATCTCAAGTACGTTAGAAATACCTTTTGCTCCGCTCCAAACGGAATTAACTATAGTTGTGGAAAAATTTCAAAGTAACTTAATCCTAACTATTCAATTTTTGAATAATGTTTATGAATCACTTAAAAATAAACTAGGATTACTTAGTACCGCAGTTAATGCATCTCCGGATGCTATCGTTATCAAAAATTTTGATGGTAATTTTATTCTGTGTAATGAAACAGTTGCAAAACTCTATGGCACAACACCACAAGAAATGATCGGTAAAGATGATGGGTATTTTACGGGTAATCAAGAACAAAATGATTTTTTTCGAGAAAGTGTTCAAAGAATAATGCGCGAAAATAAGCCGGAAGTTGTTTATGAAGATTCTACTGATGTAGATAATGGACAAATTCGCCATTTTAAATCATATAAAATACCAGTAAAAGATCAATGGGAAAATCCACAAATTGTCATTATTGCTCAGGATATTACCGATATTGTAGCTGCCAAAAATTCTGCTGAAGAAACAGCAAAACAGCTAGAGTATGTGCTAAATGCAACTCAGGAGGGTGTTTGGGATTTTGATTTAAAAAATAATATCGTTAGACATAATTTACAGTGGTCACACATCTTAGAGTTTCCAGAGAGTGAAGTTAAAAACAGTGTTGAAGAATTTATTGGTTTATTACATCCAGAAGATCTTGAATACGTTCAAAATAAAGTTAATTTGGCAATAGTTAGTGGTGAAATTTATAGTAGTGAACATCGCATGATAACTGGTACTGGAAAAACCATCTGGGTGCATGATCGAGGCAAAGTAGTTGAATGGGATGAAAATGGTGCTTCAACTCGCATGGTTGGCTCGTTTAGTGATATTACACCAGTAAAAGAGAAAGAATTCCGTATTCAATCCTTAGCTAATTTTGATACACTAACTGGGTTACCAAATCGACGCTATGGGTTAGAGTTAATGCATACAGCTTGTAATAACGTACAATACAACAATGTTTATCATGGGATATTATTTATTGATTTAGATAATTTTAAATTTGTAAATGATACGCTAGGACATGGAGTAGGCGATCAAATTCTAATTGCTGTTGCTAATCGTATGCAGATGATTTTCCCTAAGAATACATTGATGGTACGCCTAGGCGGTGATGAATTTTTAGTATTATTGGTTGATCTTGGTAAAGATGAAGCAATTGCACGAGAAGAGGTACTTAAGATAGCCGAATTAGCAAGATGCAAGTTTTATGAGCCACACCATATTGAAACTGAACTTTTAAAAACAAAATATCTAATTTCTACAAGTATAGGTGTTGCTACTTTCAAGAGTCCAGAATACAATATTAATGATATCCTAAGATTTGCAGATATGGCAATGTATGAATCAAAACATGAAGGTAAAAATAAAGTTAATATATTCTCTCCGCAGATGTATGAACAAGTGAAAATAGTTGCAACTATTGAACAGGATTTAGTTGATTCACTAAATAATAATACGCTTGAAGTTTATTATCAACCTATTTATGATCAATTAAATCGCGTTATTTCAGCAGAAGCTTTATTGCGTTGGGTGCATCCAGAAATTGGCGTTATTGATCCTAGTGTGTTGATCCCAATTGCTGAATCATCGTGGCTTATTAAAAATATTGATTCATTTGTACTAGATAAGGTTTGTAGCTTTATCGCTAAGCATAAAATTTTATTTCCAATCTCGGTGAATATTAGCGCCAAACATATCCTACAAGATGAGTTTGAGTTTGATATTGGCGTAATCTTACAGCGGCATAATATTAAACCCCAGCAAATTATTTTTGAAATAACAGAAACAGTTGCTTTGATCGATATTAATAAAGCTATTACTTGTTTAAAATCTTTACAAGAGCAAGGATTTAGAATTTCATTAGATGATTTTGGAACTGGTTATTCATCATTATCGTATCTCAAAAATCTTCCTATTGATTTTCTTAAAATTGATAAATCATTTACTTCCAAAGTCGAGGAAGATAGCCAAGATGAATTAATGGTTGAAACTATCATTGACCTTGGTGAAAATTTTAATTTAGAAATTATTGCTGAAGGCGTAGAAACTAAAGGTCAATTTATTAAATTAAAACAATTAGGCTGTGATTATTTTCAAGGGTATTACTTTAATCGTCCTTTAACTGCGGATAAATTAATCGATGAATTAACAGCAACTCACTCGTAATATTATGTTTTATGCATAATCGCCTAAATTCATTATGACTGTTTAGTATTACCTAGTAAAGTTAAGATTTTTGAGTTAGTTGAAAATTGAATTAACCGAGCTTTTTTCGGTAGTTAAAACAGAAGGAAAGCGTAATGTTAAACGGTAAATTAAACATTATAATCATAAAGTTGGTGGTACAATGAAATTAAAATTTGAAAATCAAGCCTTTCAGCTACAAGCAATTGAAAGCACTGTTAATTTATTTAGCGGCATGCACACCATAACTTTATCTGAGCAATTATCAAATCAAAGCGAAATCTTGAGCTATGACATAGTCGCTAATGGATTACAACTTAACAATGATTTGCTTTTATCCAATTTGCAAGGTATTCAGCTTGCCAATAGTTTAGGAAATTACTCAACTGAGCTTTGTTATGGTAATTATACTGAAATACCCAATTTTAGTATTGAGATGGAAACGGGAACAGGTAAAACCTACGTTTATTTACGTACTGCCTTTGAACTCAATAAACGCCATGGATTGACTAAGTTTATTATTGTTGTGCCAAGTGATGCAATTCGGGCTGGTGTTTTAAAATCATTAGAGATAACCAAAGAACATTTTAAATCTGAGTACAACAATATTAGTTACGATTATTATCAATATGATAGTGATAAAATTAGTAAAGTTCGTGATTTCGCCACCACCAATAGTATCCAAATTATGGTTATGACAATTTCTGCATTCAATAAAGATATTAATAATATTTATGCTTTTAAAGATAAATTTGGAGAATACCGCCCGATTGATTTAGTCGCAGCAGTTAAGCCAGTTGTGATTATTGATGAACCTCAATCAGTTGATAATACAGAAAACGCCAAAGAGGCAATTAAAAAACTCAATCCACTCTTTATTTTACGTTATTCAGCTACTCATAAAAATGATTATAATCAAATTTATAAATTAGATGCAATTGATGCTTATAACCAAAAACTAGTTAAACAAATTGAAGTTGCGAGTATTGAAGATGCTGATTTTATCGCGTTAGATAATAAGCCGTATATTAAAGTGATAGAAATTAACGCTAAGCTTGAATTATCACTTGAATTGGATGTGCAGGATATCAAAGGCAAGATTACGCGTAAAATACTAAAAAAAGTTACAAAAGGTAGTGATTTACAAGAAAAAACCAATAATGAACATTATTATGGTTATATTGTTGAAGATTATAGCCGTGATTATGGAGTAAAGCTTGCCAATTTGGACTATGAAATCGCAGTCGGTGAAGCGATTGGTAATCAGCAGAGCGAAGAATTAAAAACCAGTGTAATGCTACGTTTAGCAATTGACAATCATATCAAACGTGAACTAAAGTTAGCACCACTTAAAATAAAAGTTTTGAGCTTGTTTTTTATTAATAAAGTAGCAGATTATCGCTTGCATGAAAATGATGCGGCTAGCGATGGCTGGTTAGCCAAATTATTTGTTGAGCAGTTAAAAATTGTCTTACAATCCTCCGATGGCAAACGTTATCTGCAACTATGCCATAATAGTTTTAATTTGAATCTAGAGAATGATCTTGATTTAGCCAAACTGCATAACGGTTATTTTGCTAAAGATAAAAAAGGTAATTATAAAGACAGCAAAGACGACATTCAGGATTCTGTCGCCGCTTATCAATTAATCATGAGGGACAAAGAATTATTATTAGATCAGCAAACGCCGTTACGCTTTATTTTTTCGCATTCGGCGCTCAAAGAAGGCTGGGATAATCCCAATGTATTTCAAGTCTGTGTATTGCAAGAAAGCAGCAATACATTTAAACGCCGCCAACAGGTCGGGCGTGGTTTACGCTTATGTGTAAATAATTTTGGTGAGCGAATCAAAGACGACAAAATCAATACTTTAACCGTCATTGCGGGTGAGTCCTACAATTCATTCGCCGCAAATTTACAAAAAGAATATGAAGAATCAGTAGCAAATGGTGGTGCAGGAATTAAATTTGGTTATGTTCACCCTCTGATTTTTGTAACCCAATTAATGAAAAATAATCCTGCCTTGAGTTCTCAACAATCCAATCAGTTATCCCAAGATATTTATGAGGTTTTGAAAGTTAGCCAACTAATTGACGAAAATAACAAAGTTACCGACAAGTGTAATAAATTAATTAAAGCTGGAATATTTGAACTAAACAACACTGCCATAAAACAATTTGAACCAGAAGTTATCGCTGTTCTGGCTAAGCTAACTAGCAGATTGCCAATTGAAAACCAACGTAATAAACGTGAGATTACATTAAATAACAAAGTCTATTTATCCGCTGATTTTAAAAATTTATGGAAAAAAATTAGCCCTAAAACAATTTATTCGGTAAGCTTAAATTCTGCTGATCTAATTGAGCAATGTATTGTGGCGATTAACAATCAGCTTGAGGTTCAACAACAAAGTCTCAGTATCGCTCGCGCTACACTAGCCATTGATAATTCAGGGATCACCAGCGAGTTACAACATCAAGACATGATAACCATTAATTCTAGCCAAACTCTTGATTGCGTAAGTAAAATTGTGTTAGCAACTGGTTTAATGCGGCTTACCATTATTACTATCTTACAAAAAATAGCTGATGTGAAGCGTAATTTAATCCAATTAAATGCCAGCGTGTTTATTGAAAAAGTTAGTGATATTATCAATCAAATAAAAGTTAAGCTGTTAGTTGATGGAATAAAATATCATAAACTTAGTGATCTGAATTTAGATAATTGTGAGAGTTATTACGCTCAATCGTTAATCGAACATGATTTAGATCATGGTTATATTGATCAAAGTGGTGCGAGCAATTTAGCTGATGCCGCTAATTTAGGTGTAAATAATGAAAAACTTACAGAGAAATTTCTGTTTGATGTATTACGCTATGATTCACAGGTTGAGTTTGATTTTTTACGTGATGCTTTAACTATGGATAAAGTTAAATTAGTTGCTAAACTACCGAGCTGGTTTAAGGTAAATACGCCATTAGGTAAATATAACCCAGATTGGGCATTACTTATTCAAGATACTGACCAAGAAAATATTTATTTTATAGCCGAAACTAAAGCCGCCAATTTTGCAACTAATGGTCGTGAAATAGAAAAAGCCAAAACTGAATGTGGTAAGCTTCATTTTATTGATGCTTTACAGGTTGATTACAAAGTAGGAAGCAGTTTAAAAGAAGCTATTCATGTCTAGTTATAGAAATTTACGCAACCAGTATACTAAACTATGGCTGCAATTTATCATTAATGGCTCAAATTATGATATAATTAACGGTTAAATTTATCCTTTTGGAAGTAGAATATGGCCATCCAAATTAAGCAAAATGATTTTATTCAGTCGATCGCTGACAGTTTACAGTATATCTCGTATTATCATCCACAAGACTTTATTCAAGCTATGGCAAAGGCTTATGAGCATGAAGAGTCTCCTGCTGCAAAAGACGCAATTGCACAAATTCTAGTTAATTCGCGCATGAGTGCCGAGGGCCATCGTCCAATTTGTCAAGATACAGGAATAGTTTGTGTCTTTATTCAAGTTGGTATGGATGTTCAATTTGCCGATGCAACCATGTCAATTCAAGAAATGGTTAACCAAGGTGTTGCGTTAGCCTACGATTTCCCCGCCAATAAACTACGTGCTTCGGTTTTGGCTGATCCAGCCTTTAGCCGTCAAAATACTAAAAATAATGCACCAGCGGTTGTGCATTTTGATCTTGTGCCCGGTAATACGGTTGAGGTTGAAATTGCTGCTAAAGGTGGTGGTTCGGAAAATAAAGCTAAATTTGCGATGTTAAATCCATCTGATTCAATTGTTGATTGGGTACTAAAAACTGTACCGCAGATGGGCGCAGGTTGGTGTCCGCCAGGTATGCTAGGAATTGGAATTGGTGGAACTGCAGAAAAAGCCATGTTGTTGGCTAAAAAATCTTTGATGGCACCCGTTGATATGGCAGAATTGCTTGCACGAGGTGCGCAAAATAAACTTGAAGAATTAAGAATTGAGTTATATCACAAGGTTAATGCTTTAGGGATTGGTGCTCAAGGTTTAGGTGGTTTAACAACTGTTTTGGATATTAAAATCTTAGATTATCCAACCCATGCCGCGAGTAAACCAATTGCCTTGATTCCAAATTGTGCAGCAACGCGACACATACACTTTAGTTTAGATGGTAGTGGTCCTGCCGTTTTA
>JAGOUD010000110.1 GCA_018061465.1 Burkholderiales bacterium | reverse complement strand
AGATAGTACCGGAATTATTTATGCAGGAACTGCTAATGGAAAGGTATTAGAATATAGCACTGTGCATCCAACCTGGACAATCCTTGCAACAAGTCTCCAAGCCGCGGTTAGTTCAGTAGTAACGAGCAATGGTCATGTATACGTGGGCACAAAATCTCAGGGCTCTAACGATGGTCAGGTATTTGAGTATGATAATGGTACCTGGGCACAATTGAGCAATTTTACTAATGGTTCAGTGTTGGCTATTGCAGCTGATGTTAGCCATAATCTATATGCTGCAACTGGATCCGGACAGGTATTTGAGTATACAAGTAACAGTTGGGCTAATTTAGAATCTCCAATTACTGGACTTAATACACTAGCAGTTACCGCTAGCGGGCAGGTATATGCTGGAACTTCAGCGGGAGAAGTATTAAATTATACCGGTGCTTCATGGGCTGTATTAGGCGATGGCACCCTAGATGGCACTCCAATAAATTCTATTGCGGTGAGCACTAATGGCGCTGTTTATGCAGGTACTGCAGGTCCCAGCAATGCAGGTCCTGGACAAGTATTTAAATATGAATCCCCTACTTGGGCACAATTAGATAATCTTGCTCCCAGTAGTAATAATGGTTTTGTTGTTTCACTCAATGTTAGTGATAGTGAAAATGTTTACGTAGGGATCGGTAATGCCAGCAATAATGGTAACATGCTTCAATATAGTAATGCAGCTCCATATTGGACAGTAATTGGCAATAATTCCCTTGATGAAACGCCAATTACCTCTCTTGCTATAGATGGTTTGCATAATTTTTATGCGGGTACAACTAATGGTGGGGTATTTAAATTTATTGATGGTAATGAATCTTGGGCATATTTAGGTTCTCCTGATGGTTCACAACTAGTCACGGTAACTTCACTTGCGGTAAATAACGACGGTAGTGCTATTTATGCTGGAGATTTTTATAGCAACGTTTGGGTTTATACTGGAGAATCGTGGGCATTAGTGGGCGATCTAGCCTCAGAAGTTGCTTCAGAGATTTTCCCATCAGTTAATTTAACTTTAGACAAAAATGGGCATTTATATGCCGGTACTAATCCGTTAGTATCAACTATTGGTACCGTATGGGAATACAACACGTTATTAGAATCATGGACTCAGTTAAGTGGCAGCGGCACATCTGGCTCCTTAGATAATTCTAAAATCACTTCATTAGCCACAGATAATGATGGAAACTTATATGCCAGCACTTCAGGTAATCCCGAAGGAGAAGTATTTAAGTATAGTAGAAGCAATGCTGCGTGGAGCTTAGTCGGTAGCGGCAGTTTAGATGGCTCGTCAGTTAATTCGGTAACCACAGACAATAATAATATTTTATATGCGGGAACTAATAATGGAAATGTATATACTTATTCTGAAATTAGTGGCTTTTGGATACAGATTGGTACTAATAGTTCACTAAATAGCGTGCCGATTGTTACCCTAACTATGGATGGTAGTAATAATTTATATGCAGCCACGAGCTCTAATACAACTTTTGGGACTTTATGGAAATATAATAGCAGTACTGCATTATGGGATAATACTGACTATACTAATGGAGCTTCATTTTATGGATTAGCTTACCTAGCTGTTGGAATTAAATAGCTAGTAGGTTGTTTTTCGGATAGTTCGATTACTCATGACGTGGCTTTATTCACCAGCCGGTGTATAAATTTTTTTACTTTTGCGAGCCTCTTTCTCAATAGTGTTGCTATCCAGATAGTTTTCTATACGCTCTAAAATTGCTTATTTTATTAATTGAAGCGTAATGTGATATAATTATGGTAAGTTAGAAGGAAATAACATGTCCATTATATTACACTTTGATGTACTAGATTATGTAGAACAAGCTGAAAAACTTGGGGTTCCACAAGCATTAGCTAAATTTCAAGCTCGTAAGCTTGAAGAAACAATAGAAACCATATCGGAGCAAACTAATAAAGCTATTGAAGCAGCTGCTACAACCATTAAGGCTGATATAAAAGATAGGGATTTAGCTACTAAGGGCGATATTAGAGAATCTGAACTAAGACTCCAAAAAGGATTAGAAACCAATAAACTAGAATTGCAAAAAGGAATAGAAACCACTAAACTCGAATTGCAAAAAGAAATTAGAGAGGTTGAATCTCGTTTATTGAAATGGCAAATGGGTATTGGAATAACTTCTATAATTGTACTGTGTGGCGCGATGTTTACCATGCTAAAATCAATGTTACATGTTTAAATTGCACAAAGGAAATAACATGTCAATTGCATTACATTTTGATGTACTAGATTAGGTGGAACAAGCCGAAAAGCTTGGAGTTCCACAAGCATTAGCTAAATTTCAAGCTCGTAAGCTTGAAGAAACAATAGAAACCATATCGGAGCAAACGAATAAAGCTATTGAAGCAGCTACTACAACCATTAAGGCTGATATAAAAGATAGGGATTTAGCTACTAAGGGCGATATTAGAGAATCTGAACTGAGGCTGCAAAAAGAGATAGAGACCACTAAACTAGAATTGCAAAAAGAAATTAGAGAGATCGAATCTCGTTTATTAAAATGGCAAATGGGTATTGGAATAACTTCTATAATTGTGCTGTGTGGCGCGATGTTTACCATGCTAAAATCAATGTTACATGTTTAGGATTAATAGTAAATCAGAAGATTACTACCAAATTGATTATACGTAAAGCTAAATAATTTCCAAAATTACAAAAGCGCTAGATAAATTAACTTCATCACTAATTGATAAGTGGCAATGAGTTATTTGGCGTTTATCTAACCAAGCATTAATTGCAGGGTTAAATTCAAAGCTGGGTTTGCCTTCAGCATCATTAACAATAGTTACGCTAGGCAATAAAATTGGTGATCGAACCCCAGTTCCACAGGCCTTGGCAAAAGCTTCTTTGGCAGCAAAGCGTTTAGCTAAAAATAGTGCTAAATTAGGTTTTTTATCAAGAGTGGCAATTTCCGCCTTAGACAGAATTTTCTCTATAAATCTATTCCCAAATCTATGCCATAAATAAGCAATCCGCTTATTTTCAACAATATCATGCCCAACACCATAAATCATTTTTGTATAATATAATCAACAATTGTATAAAAATATGTATCCGCCCGCCCGATTAGCGCGTCGGCAAGATTAATATAAATTTGGACAAACTACTGTGGTTATCGGATAAAGCCACAGGTTTTCCACATTATTACTCCCCAGACCAGCTACATCAGTTTTTATAAATGCTGCCATTCCAGCAAAAGTTGAAGCTCCGGTGCTTGGGCTTACTGCTGAAATCATACTGCTATAGGTCGTATATGTTCCAGGGGCTACTGCTGATTCACTTATATTAGTCCATGCAGTTGCCGTATTCGCATATAAAGATTGATTTCTATTGCCATTTCCATTTGATTGGGCTTGTATAAGTCTAATTAATGGTGTAGCTTGAGAATATCTACATGCAACCGAAACGGAATCTGTTGCTGCACCGCTTTCATTCCCGTCATTTAAGCTGGGAGCCAGGTTAACCCACGAATCACTTTCTAGCCAGAAGAAGCCCGAGCCTACTCCGTAGGAGGTAGTTAATGGATTTGCAATATATGGGTTAAAATTAAATAATGTAGCAGCACTTTCACTTAAAGTGTTTCCTTCCTGCGTACATATAGTGCTATTACAAATATACGCTCTTGATACTGCAGTAATACTATTACTTACAGATACGGAAAAATTTCCTGCAGTTTTAAGAGGGGTCAATGATAATATAGCATCATTGGCTTCGAGAATGCTGTTAGCACTCGTAATTGGTAAGCAATGATTATTGACGCACTCATATATAATAGCTCCACTCACTGATACCGTCCCGGATGGATAAGAATAACTGTATCCGGAGTTGGAAATAATACTTTGTGTATAGCTTGTTGGTAGCGATTCAGCATATAAAGTGCCATTAACTGCGATTTCTTTGTGGGCAGGAGTAGTAAAGGAAAATATTGCATAATAATAGCTTCCATCTGGCGATACTGCACCGGAAACAAGAATTCCCCCAGTAGGGGCAGTAACTGGATTTAAAATTGCACTTAAAGTGTTTCCTGAGGTTAATTCATACGGTTGGTAAGTTGCGGGCGTTGCTCCATTACTACCTAATACAAAAATTTTACGAGTCTGTGCTTCAACTGCGCTTATAGTAATAAAAGCAGAAGGGGTTGGAAGTGAAATATTCTGCCAAGTACTGTTACCAGTGTAGACACTGAGCACCGTAGGCACACTGGTTGTATAAATAGTTCCGTTACCATTTGTTGAAACTCCACCGGTAGATGAAGCGCTTGTGATAGTTAAGGACTCTAAATTTCCGGTAATATTACTCCATGATTGGGTGGTGCTACTGTAAAAAAGTACTGCACGTTGCTGAGTAACTATTCCTCTGGCCACTATATATACACCAGTACTTTCCACAACAAGTCCTGTGTTTAATTTTTCTAAAGCATTGGCCGATAGGTAAGTATCTAAATTAGTATTAATCCATGTAGACGTCGGCATAGGTACTGGGCTTGTTGGTGCTGGTGTTGGAGTCGATGATTCTATAGTGCTTGATGGCGTTGTTCCGGTGTTACATCCAGCAATAGATGTTGCTATTATAGCAAAAAAACAAAGATTAGCTATTTTCACAGAGTTACTCTTTTAAAACTAAGCATGAACAAATAGTCAAGGTAAAATTGAAGATCCAAAGTGATTTTATCATACTGCGCAAATAACTCACCGAATTTTTAGGAAACCAGAGGAATTTTATAAAAAGATAACCAATATAATACATCATTGGTATATAACATAACTAACCGTTGTATAAAGGATAAATAACATTATGAGAATAGTCAATATATCTAAACAAATCCACACCTCAACCCGATTAAGCTTATTGGATAAGCGCGTCGCCAATAAAGTTATACCAAAGATCCATAGAATATCTCCGGCTATTGCGCCCAGCATAAAATCTATGCGTGCATAGCCAGCATAACGAGTAGCTGTCCCTGCAATTAATACCACCATATCAATTAAAACCAGCGGATTTAGCCAGGTGAGGGCCAAAGCTTTTATAATAGCCTGTACTTGAGTTTGTTTAACTGTTGTAACTTTAATTTTAGTATGGTGCCTAAATAGATCGCGTACTTTACCCATTAAATACCACGATATAAATATTATTCCTATTATATTAATAGTTAATACAATTGCGCGAGAATTAAATAAACTCAGTCCTGCGCAACCAATTAAAAATAAAATAATATCTGCAACACAGCATGTTATAGATATAATAAGGGAATTTTCTTGCTTAATCGCATGACTAATTATATAGAGGTTTTGCGGACCAATACCCGCAATAATCCCTATCACAAAAGTCATTCCATGAAATACAATTAGCAAGTGAAGCAGCAAATTAGGATCTCGCATCTAACATTAAGTTTTTCATGGCCGCAACCGCTTTAGGTAAGCCCCAAAATAGGCTTTGTGCAATAATGGCAAATCCGATATTTAATTCATGCATTTGTGGAATTTGGGCAATGGGCTTAACATTATGATAGGTAAGCCCATGTCCAGCATTAACCACCAATTCCAAAGAATCAGCTAATTCGCACATATCTTTAATCTTATAGTATTCATCATTATCATAGTAAGCTTGTTTTGAACTAGCATATTTACCAGTATGAATTTCCACAGCATAGGCATTAGCATCAGCAGCAGCAGTGATTTGTGCCATATCGGGATCAATAAATAGGGAGACTTTGATATTATTGGCATGCAATTTATCTATAGTAGCCGCAATTTGATCAAAATTCCCAACAATATCTAACCCACCTTCCGTAGTTAATTCATGACGTTTTTCGGGGACTAAAGCCACAAAATCCGGCTTTACTTCAAGCGCAAAATCCACCATCTCGGCAACAGCTGCCATTTCAAGGTTGAGCTGGGTTTTTAAGACCTGTCTAAGTAATATTACATCATTATCTCTAATATGACGCCTATCTTCCCGCAAATGTACAGTAATTAGATCAGCACCATTAGTTTCAGCAACAAGCCCAGCTTCTATTACGCTTGGAAATGCCTCACCACGAGCATTTCTAACTGTTGCAAAATGATCTATATTAACCCCTAATCTAATCATAAAATAGCTTTCTTAATAAAATTTAATCAGCTTACTAAAATCCCAGCCATTGTTTAATTCGTTTTATCGTATATTGAGTTGAATCTGCAAGACCTGAATGAGACAAATGTGCCAAATAATTGCGCTGCGTTTGCGTATTACTTCGCCTACGTTCAGCAACTTTAGTAGCTATTTTTTCCAGTAATGCCGGATTAGAGTCAAAAAGCTCAAATAACGACTCTTTAGCAATTTCATAAACTAAAGCATTTTTAGTTTGCACTATTACAAATGCTGAACGCGGCTCACCTAAAAAGAGTGACATTTCACCAAAAAACTGCCCGGGAGTAATTATAAAGTTAGCAATTTCTTTATCATTGTTAAGATCCATTATAGTCCCATTTAACATGCCATGAACTAGGATATACATTGAACTGCCATTTTCTGCCTGATTAATAATTGATTCATTTTGATGAAACGCATGAATTTTAATCGTTCGCACTAACTTTTCTATATCGGTATCTACCAAATCAGCAAATAAACTAGTTAATTTTAAAGTTTGACTAATATTACGCCCTAAAGATAGGCGCGAATTTTGCACATTTAGGCTTAAGTGCTCCGTATTAATTTTAAAGGCTTGAGGATTGATGCCTGAAATATTAGCATATTCTAATATTTTTCTATAAATTTGTGATTTAATAGCTTCATAAACTATTAATTGACCAATATCCGTATAAAATACCAATTCATATTTTAAGTCACCATCTGCAGTTATTGTATTTATTAATATTTTTGGCTTAGGATTGCGTAAAATTAATGGCATAGATAATAGTGCAGATTCAAAAAGAGACTCAGCCTCATCAATTGATATATACTGATGATTAACCTCTAACTCAACAGTAAATGAAATATGTTGGGTTGAAGTGGAGTAATTACATACAATTAAAGATTTAAAAAGGCTATTAGGTACAATAATAAGGTTAGCAGATTCATCTTCAAGATAGGTATAATTTAAAT
>JAGOUD010000109.1 GCA_018061465.1 Burkholderiales bacterium | reverse complement strand
ATAATAAGCATGTTCCCATACGTCACAGGATAATAATGCTTTATTTGCTGTAGTCAGCGGTGTTGATGCATTTGAAGTGGAGATCAGTTCTAATTCTCCCTGCGGAGTTTTAACCAGCCATCCCCACCCTGAACCAAAAGTACCAATACAAATTTGAGTGAATGCTTGTTTAAATTCAGCAAAAGATCCCCATTTTTTATTAATGGCATCAAGTAATTCGCCAGTTGGTTCGCCACCACCTTGTGGCGATAAACAATGCCAATAAAAAGTATGATTCCATACCTGAGCAGCATTATTAAATAGCCCACCAGCAGACTTCTTGATAATATCTTCTAGGCTAGAACTCTCAAACTCACTACCTTTAATTAAATTATTTAAGTTAGTTACATAGGTTTGATGATGTTTGCCATAATGGTATTCTAGTGTTTCTTTAGAAATATGCGGCGATAGTGCATCTAATGCATATGGTAATTGGGGTAATTTATGTTCCATAATTAAAATTCCTTATAAAAATTGAGTGGTTCATTTTAACATAAATGTTTTATCCCCTAAACCTAAAGATTAATAATGAGCTAAAACTTAGACTAAGGTTACCCTGCCCTTATCTTGCTGCTGCACCTTGTGGACAAGTAAGCGATACCGTACATTTTTCTTTTGGCAACAGCTAAATTCAAGGTCTAGGTTAAGCACCCAAAAAATGTTCATGATTACTAAACCATAATTTAGTATATAATTTAGCCATATCTGGCTGATCATTTATCATATTTTTGGCTATTACTTTGGCTAATTTTAACAATTCCAAATCAGTCTCTAAATTTGCGAATCTCAAATTAGGTAAGCCACTTTGTTTGCTCCCAAGTATTTCACCAGGTCCGCGAATTTTTAAATCCTCATTAGCAATAATAAATCCATCATTATTTTCATAAATCACTTTTAGACGTTGCTTGGCTACTTCACCTAATGGATTTTGATATAATAAAATACATTGACTTTCAACATTTCCCCGTCCAACTCTTCCTCTTAATTGATGTAGTTGAGATAAACCCATACGTTCACTATGTTCAATTACCATAATACTCGCATTAGGTACATCAACTCCAACTTCAACCACAGTAGTTGCTACTAGTACTTTAAGTTGCCCATTATTAAAATCTTCAATTACTCTACTTTTTTCATCAATCTTCATTTTGCCATGAAGTAATCCCACCTTAATTAACCCCAACTCATGGGCTAATTCATTAAAAGTATTAACCGCAGTTTCTAAATCTAAATTTTCCGACTCGTCAATTAAGGGACACACCCAATATACTTGAGCACCATTTTCACATGAACTTTGTACAAACTTAATCACTTCATAGCGTCGATTATTATTGATCAAAAGTGTTTTAACCGGGGCTCTACCTTGAGGCAGCTCATCAATAGTAGAAATATCTAAATCAGCATAATAGCTCATAGCTAAGGTACGGGGAATAGGTGTTGCCGACATCATTAACTGGTGTGGGTTATTCCCTTTGGATTGTAATAAAAGACGTTGATCTACTCCAAATCGATGCTGTTCATCTATTACAATTAAAGCAAGATTATTAAATACAACATCTTTTTGAAAAACTGCATGGGTACCAACTATTATCTGTGCACTGCCAGAGTTTATCTTATCATATACGTGCTGTTTTTCTTTAGCGGTTAAACTTCCTGATAACCACACTACAATAATATTTAAATTCTCAAGTAATGCCTGAATTTTTAAAAAATGTTGTTTTGCTAATATTTCCGTCGGGGCTATAATGCACGCTTGCCTATTATTTTCAACTGCAACTAACATTGATAAAATCGCCACTATAGTTTTACCACTGCCAACGTCCCCCTGTAATAACCGATTCATTTGTATCGGAACTGTTAAGTCAGTATAAATTTCGCCCAAAACCTTTATTTGGGAGGGTGTTAGTTTAAATCCTAAATTATCTAATAACCTTTTAGTATAAGTTGCTAGGGGTTTTAGAGCGATAGCTGGTTTGGTATGTTTATGCCCATAGGCATTATATAGAATTAATTGTTGGGCAATTAGTTCATCCAATTTTAAACGCATCAATGCTTTTTTATGAGCTCCACTCTTAAACTGCTCTGGAGTTAATTTATGCAAAGTAAAAATTGCTTGATAAAATGTAGGCAGATCAGCCATAACCTTATCTGGTAAACTATCAGTTTGTTCTAATATAAATAGTGCTTCTTCAATTAATTTAATTAATGATGGCTGATTAAGACCTTTGGTTGTAGAATAAATTGGACTAAATGTGTTGGGAAGAATTATTTGTTCAGTAACTGTTTGCACGCGCGGATGGATAATAATTTTATTGCCTAAAAAATCAGCCTTAATTTCACCATAAACACGCAATCTTTTACCTAGACTATATTGGGAAGCATAATTGGGGTAAAAATGAAAAAAAATGAGAGTAATAATTTGAGTACTATCAGTAAGTTGTACTTGCAATTGTTTAGTACGTTTATGAATAATTTCACAACTGATGACCGCACCTTCAACTAATACTTGGGAACCAATATTAGTTTGAACTATTGGATAAACTGTAGTTAAATCTTCATAACGTAGCGGAATGTGCAGCAATAAATCCCAGTAATTAGAAATTCCAATATTAGATAATCTATTTAAAATAACTGACCGAACATTTAAAATTGGCTCTAATAATTGCAGCATAAGTTATTTATTGTGCCTTAGACCCTGCCTGCCACTGTGGATGAGCATTTTTGGGTCCTAATTCATATGGTGCAAATTCATCAACTTGAATTACTTCATCAGCTAATTTAATGGCATGCTTTAAGATAGCTAATTCAGCTTCAGTTATAATACCCATCTGTTGAGCTGTTTGGGCAACAGTTACACTATTTCCATGGGCAAGTTGTTTTGCTCGAATTGCTTTTTGAATTTTTGCTTTAATTGGATAAGTATCAAGTATTGCTCTATAAGCATATTCTACTCTTCCTACAAGGTCATTCTCTAAATCCGATACATAGCACATTGCTTTAAATACTTTTCTGGTTTCACAATTAGCAAGTAGTGCCTGTGACAGATAATATTCTAATTTGTCAGATGGTTTTTTATATTGCGCACCATATGGAAAAACAATAATTTTTAGAATACAGCCTACTAAAGGAACTCTAAAATTATTTAAAGTATCTAATAATGCATTTTGAGCATTAAATAAACAATGTTCTATTCCCCATTTAACAAATACCTCGTCAGCTACACGTTCACCATTATCCTTAAAATATTTTAAGATTGAGCATGCCATATATAAATAACTCATAGCATCACCCAAACGCGCTGAAATACGCTCTTTACGCTTTAATTCCCCGCCTAACAAAATAATTGCTGAATCAGAAATAAATGCCAAAGCACTAGAGAGACGAGAAATTTTTTTATAATATTGATTAAATTTAGATTTTTTGTATCCGTTGGCTGTTACCCCACAGGTAAAAGAATGCCAAAGTGCGTAAATTATATTGTGAAAAACTGATCCTACAAAGCCAAAGATTGCTTTATCAAAAATTTTAAAGCTATTATCTGCGGTTAATGACTCATATATCGTTCGCAAATATGGATGGCATTGCATCATTCCTTGACCATAGATCAATAAATTACGCGTCATTATATTAGCGCCCTCAACTGTAATGCCAATTGGAACACCTTCATATGCGGATGCTAAATAATTATTGGGACCCATAATAATCCCACGCCCAGCATGAATATCCATGGCTGCATTAAGGACTATTCTACCATTTTCAGTTAAATGATATTTGGAAATTGCCGAAGCAACCGCTGGTTTTATTCCCGCATCAACTGAACATACGGTAAATTGACGGGTAGCATTCATCATGTAAGCAAGGCCTCCCATCTTAGCTAGCTGTTCTTGAACCCCTTCAAAATTACCAATTGCTACCCTAAATTGCTCACGAACAGCTGAGTAAGCTGATGTTATAACCGTTGAAAATAATGCATTTGCTGTACCGCAAGCAGGAAGTGAAATTGAACGGCCAATAGCTAAACATTCAACCAGCATTTTCCAACCATTCCCCGCCATGGCTTGTCCACCAATAATCCAGTCAATTGGAATAAAACTCTCTTTAATTCTAACAGTTCCATTCATAAACACCTGATTTAAAGGTAATAACCGATTACCAATTTCTAACCCTGGATGGTCATGTGGTAATAATACACAAGTAATTCCAGCATGTCCAACTCCAGCTAATAAATTATCTGGATCTTCCAAGCGCACAGCCAATCCCACTAAAGTGGCAATTGGCGCTAACGTAATATAACGCTTATTTACAGCACTTAATTTTATACCAAGAACTTGTTGCCCGTTATATTCACCATAAGCCACGACGCCCTTATCTGTAAGTGATGCAGCATCAGAACCAGCAGTAGGTCCAGTTAGCGCAAAACACGGAATCTCAATACCTTGTGCCAAACGCGGTAAATAGTAATTTTTCTGCTCAAGAGTGCCATAATGATGTAATAGTTCACCAGGGCCCAAAGAATTAGGGACCATAACTGTAACTGCAGCAGAAACACTCCTGGTAGCCACTTTCATTACTATTTCAGAATGTGCTGCTGCAGAAAAACCCCTACCGCCATATTCTTTTTTTATAATTAAGCCAAAAAATCTTTTTTCACGCAAAAAATTCCATACAGAAACTGATAAATCTTTTTCAATATGAGTTACTTGCCATTCATTAATCATACTACATAATTGAGCAGTTTCATTATCTAAAAAGCTTTGCTCTTCTTGAGATAAACTAAATTTTCTGGAATTATGCAATAAATTAAAGTTAGGCTTACCATTAAAAATTTCTTTCTCATACCATGGATCCCCTGCATTCAAAGCAAGCTTTTCAGTTTCAGAAATAGCTGGAATGATCTTCTTTGCCTTCAAATAAATAATTTTGCTTAAACTATAACGCAACGGTTTAATATTAAAAAATACAGCAATAAACAAGTAAAAAATTGCTGTTATTATAAATGCTAAATGAGAAATAGTTCCCAATAATCCATAATAAACCAGTCCCATGTAAATTAACATAGCCATCGTCCATATAATCAACCGCGGTGTAAAATATACTGTTATAAAAGTTGTAATAAAAAATCCAAGTATGAACGCTGTTGTCATGGCTATGTCCTTATTAATTATTTTTAGTTCAATTTTTAAGCGTGAAAAGTATCAGCACATTTTTTTTTAAGTGCAACCTTATCTATTTTACCAATTAAGGTTTTAGGCAGCTCATCAGCAATATAAATATGTTTAGGCACTTTGTATCCAGCAATCTCTTTTTTACATTTATGGATAATCTCAGATTCTTCTATATGCTGCCCTGACTTAAATACAATAAATGCTACTACCGCTTCCCCGGTATTATTATCTGGCATACCAATTACTGCTGATTCCTTTACTTCGGGAATTTTATCAAGCACACATTCAACTTCGGCAGGATAAACATTAAATCCCGAAATAATAATCATCTCACTTTGCCGACCATTTAAAAATAATTTGCCTTTCTCATTGAAATAGCCTAGATCTTTAGTATTAAACCAACCATTTTTATCCATTGCAAGCAAAGTTTGTTCCGAATTATTCCAGTAGCCGCTCATTAATTGTGGGCCTCTTATCCAAATTACTCCAGTTTGACCAATGCTAAGTATTTCACCGCTATCTTTATCCCGGATTTCAACCTCAGTAGATGGAATAGGATAACCAACTGAACCATCAAACGCATCACTAAATTTATTCATAGTTACCGCAGGAGAGGCTTCAGTTAAGCCATAACAATTAACCGGAATTACTCCAGTTACCTTAGTCCACTCATTAGCAATTGATTGACGTAATGGCATTCCACCAGCCACACTATATTTAAAGGATGGGAATTGAGTTGCTACAAATTCTGGAGAGTTTAATAAGTGATTATATAAAGTATCCAAAGCACTAAATATGGTAAATTTGTTGCTTTTCAAAAGGCTTAGTAAATCCTTAACATCACGCGGATTGGGTACCATAATATTTTCGCTACCATAAAAAAAGAAAGTGAATAAGTTAGCAGTTAGTGAAAATATATGGTATAGTGGCAAAGCATCAATAACCACTTCATTACTTAAAGGCTTAATTTGAGCATCAAGCCAACATCTTACCTGAGCCAAATTCGATACTATACTGCGGTGAAGCAACATTGCTCCCTTAGGTTTACCTGTTGTAGCACCTGTATATTGAATAAATGCTATATCCTCTGGAGTAATATCTACCTTAGGAATTTCAGACTCAGACGAATTTTTACCTATTAAATCCCGCAAAGAATGCGCTTTATAACTATAATTCACACTAAGGCGCTTTACATATTTAATCATAAAATTAAATATAGTTCTTTTTACAAATGGATAGATATCTGCTACCTTAGTAATAATTACATGCTCTAAATTATGTTTAATGTATAACTCATTTAATTTATGCGCCATAATATCTAATATAATAACTACTTTGGCTCCAGAATCACTTAATAAATAATCTATTTCATTTGCTGTATATAATGGGTTAATATTAACTACAATACCACCAATTTTAAGAATAGCAAAGATAGCCAAAGGATATTGTAATACGTTGGGTAAAACTATAGCGACTCTATCGCCACGCGCAACCCCCAATTTAAGTAAAGATGCAGCTAAATTATTAACATAAGCATAAGTTTGTTGATACGTAATACTTTCATTATGACAAGTAAAAGCTTTACTATCTGCATATTTTTTACATGCATTATTAAATAGATCATTTAATGATACGTTTTCATCAGTAATCATCTCAGGAGTGTTTGCCGGGTAGTTTTTTAACCAAATTTTATCCATTTATCCCTCACATTAAAAATTCCATACTTTAGAATTAACTCACAACATCTATTTCATTATTAACTTTTCGTATCTACTCGTTCAAAAATTCCAGCAGCTCCCATACCAGCGCCAATACACATAGTTACCATACCATAGCGTTTACCAGTACGTTTTAGTCCATGTAATAATTTGGTAGTTAATACTGCTCCTGTTGCACCCAAAGGATGCCCCATTGCAATTGCCCCACCTTCAGGATTTACACGTTCTATATCTAAGTCTAAATCACGGATCACGGCTAAACTTTGTGCCGCAAACGCCTCATTTAATTCTATCCAATCT
>JAGOUD010000108.1 GCA_018061465.1 Burkholderiales bacterium | reverse complement strand
ATATAATAGCATGCTAAAATAAAAATATGGGACTCCATGGTATGCTTTTAAATACCCGCGATTTATAAATTTAATTGATACGACATGTAATAGTTAAGTCAATCTCTTTATCCGACATACCACCATCTTTAATGTAGCTTATCTACGGCGCACTCAGGAATGTAAGCTTTATTCCGATTTTTTAGATTTACACCCCTAGTCTCAAGATTAGTTTAATAAATTAGAACAATTCGCAGCAAGCTGCATGGAATTTACCACAAGAAATTAAAATTATAGCTACTACAATATATGCCAACTACCACTTTTAGTTGATCCAATTCTCTTTAACTTCCCAGCTTCTTTTAACAAAGCAATATTTTTTTCAACCGCCCTAATGGTAATGCCTAGTTCGGTAGCAATTAGTTTAGCTGTAATTGTCAGGGTAGCTCTTTATTCATACCCCTAGATTCATCCAGTGACATGGATGGTTTCCTGCTATTGCTAGGGGAAACAACTCTTAAGTACGACCTCGTGTCGCACGCCTTTTCCCATCTCAATCAAAAATTTTGTAATGTGTTCAATCATTGCATTTTCAATTTCCCGTTCCAAAGCATCACCTTCAAGTCCAAGAAAATCAAAATTATAAGGGTTTTTTAGTGTTTCGTATGCCAGATCAGAATACGGTTCAGGCAGGGTTCTATTAAAGTTTGAAATAGATTTGCCTTTGGTTAAATAATATTGATTTTTAATGTCAATTTCCAAACTATCTCTATTCCAACTATTTTCCATAGTTGCTCTACAGTAGAAAATAGCTTCTTCAATCGTCTTTATCTTAGTAATAATCAATCGATTATGTCCCTAAGGAATTTGTGCCACAGCTTGTGGCACAAATTCATATTGTTGCCTATAAAACAAATACCATTGTCTAATTGCATAAAGATTTCTGCGAGAAAACCCTGTGATATGGGGAAAGCTTAATTTTAAATCAACTGCTAATTGCTCTATGACAGAAGCACCCCAACTTGCATATTCTTGCTTTTTTATTATTTCTTCTGCTATTTCTCAGTACAATTCAAGAAGTAAGGAATTTGCGTTAGTTGCTACTTTTAACTGTGCATTTTTAATCTTTTGCTTTATGTGTTCAAGCCATTTTTTATAATTATTATCTAATAAGCTCATAAAGCATGCTCCAGCCTATTATAGAATTAGACTGCTCCAATAATTCCTGTACTATTGCACTATGCAAATACGGGACTTGACAATATGTGATAACCTATCTAAAGTGCGCCCTTTTGTCAATACCAAAATATCAAAAAAGAGAGGCTAGCCCGTTAGGGACAATCAATTACCGTGCATAAAACACCACCCCAACCCGATCTATATGAGCTTTAAGCTCTTCATTTTTTAGTGTATTATAATCTAGCAGATCAAACCTATATGGCAAAATAGTTTCTTCATCTAACATAAATTTACAATCTGCAATAGTCCTAAAGCTAATATTACCTTTCAACGCAATATCAATATCGCTACCGTTTTTATAATTCCCTTTCGCACGGCTGCCAAAAATTATAGCAGTTTCGATTTCTGGATATTGGCGCAAAACCTGAATAATGATTGCTAAATCACCATTTTTAAGACCAAATTTTGCGTCATTCATACTGAGCCAATTTCGCAAATTTAACGTAGAGCTTATCCAATAATGGATAATATTTGTCTGATGCTAGTTGATATATTCTATCTGCTGTTTCTTGATCATATAGATGGGTAGATAAATTTCTATCGTTTAACAGCTGTGACCATGAGTGCCAATCTTCAATCAAACCAGAATTAAATGCCTGTTTAATTGCCGCCCGTGGGCTCGCTACGTCAGTATAACCTTGTTCTTCCAAATAGTCTTTCATTAATTTCCAAGCTAATTCACAGCACATTTCAAAAAACTGAATCGCTCCAGCTTGTTGCATAAAATCTAAGTCTGTTCTATTTACTGACTGTCTCAACCAATTTAACACATTGGCATAATTATTAAATCTTTGCTTCCAACGGATATCTTCATTCATTTTAATAGCTCCTAATACCGTTTTTCCTATACCATCAACAACCAGTTCTAAATTATCCGCAAATTATCAATACCCCTGTAAATAATGCTGCCATCTTTATAATTTAAAAAAGTAATAACCTCTTTTTCTAAATCATCATTTAATTCGCGTTTAAATTCTATCCAGTTAGCTTCCTGCCTCAGAGACTTTCATTGTTTATATATAAAATGTGCAGTATTATATCAAAACTATTAATTAAAATTATACAGAATGCATTGCGTTCCATATTAGAGCAGTAATTATCATGGGACAGCCCTGCCATCGCCGCAAATGTGGTTACATAAGATTTAAGACTCGTACCTATATTCATCTAGTAAGGTTAAAACCTACTATTTTATTTATTTGTTTAGTAAATTTAAAAATAGTTAAATACAAATGCCTATATGAAAACTGATAAAATATGACCTTTATCAACAAAAATTAGCAGACCATCAATAACCTAAACGGAACAAAAATGAATAAGCTCATAACTTTCATCGCACTAACCGGCTGCATAATTTTGTCTGCATGTAATAGCAATTACCCTAAAACCACTTCGAATGCAACAACAATAGCCACTGCTATAACTATTAATAATGCTGGAGTAGTCCCTATACTTAATAATAATGCTACAAATAGTGTAATTTATGTACACAATAACAGTAATACTACCATAAGCGGCATTACTTACACTGCATTTTTAAATATTGACAACTCTGCTCCTCATGCTCTACCATTTTTAAATCCAGATAGCGTTAAACTTTGTTCAACAATTAAAGCTTTGCAATCCTGTGCTTTAAAATTTACTACTCCGCCGTTACCTAAACAGGTAGACCAAGGATCCGCCATAATCACGCTTAATTATTCCTCAAATGATAAAAAAAATATTAATTTTAGCCAAATATTAAATTTCAAGGTTGTCACAACTCTAGAATCAGGAGTTAATTTTACCTCAGGAGTAAGAATTAGCGGATTTGGACATAAAACTGGTTATGGTACAGTCTACCTCTACAATAACAATAGCAATAATGCTTATATTATAGCCAATTTAAATATTGACAAAACTGCATTTAAGATTACTCAGGGTAATATTAAGGGGCAAAAAATTATGCCTCAAGGTATAGCGGCGGTAGAAATTGCCGCTACTGGTAAATCAAAAGCTATTGCAGCAGATTTAACTATCAACGCTAACAGTGATGATACATTATTACATAACTATACTTCAATAGCTGCTATAAGTGCTAACTCAATAGTTACTGGAGGAATCTTAATTGCTGGAGAAGTACCAGTAATTAACACGGCAGAGAGCAGCACTCCTAATAGTAGTTTATTAATCAGCAATGTAGGCAATTCTGCTGTGATTTTAGAAAGCAGCAGCTCTAGCAGTTCAGAAATAACTAATCTCAATAACTGTGAGAGCGGAACCACCTTAGATATAGGTGAGAGCTGTGTCATGACTTTTAATGTAACTCAAAATGGTGGAAGTGGTATTATTACACTTAATTATCTTGCCGACTTAGGCAGCACAAGCGTTACCCAAGCAGTAAATTGGTATAATAGCACGGATGGTACATTAATCAGTATGGATTACACCAATCCAATTAATTTACAGCAATCGCAATCACAATCTGAAAGCGTAACTATAACTAACATTGGCGGATATAATTTAACTGATGTTATCATAGAAAGCACTCCAGTCACACTAAGTGGCAGTGCCACAGCAACAGTTAGTTATCCGGATAATCAAAGCTGTGCCAACGCTAATTTAGCCCTTGGTCAAAGTTGCGTATTTATTTTAACCATTACCGATAATAATGCCGACACTTCAGGTCAAATTTTATTTAAACTTAAAGCAAAATACAATAATGGCACCGAAGAGGACTATTCCCGATATGGTATCTTAGATTATTCAATAACCCCTAATACCTATTTCTATAATACTAATCTTTATAGCGCTGATATTACACCATATTCAGTTAATTATAATACCGGAGCTCTAGCTAGCTTAAGCCCAGCCTCATATGCTTTTACCACATGCACATATGGGTATAATATGACAACAAGCCCCAATGGACAGTTTCTCTACGCAACCTGCTATAATGCCAATGGAATATCTAATATATACGGATATAATATTGATCAAAATACCGGAACACTGACTAACATCTCAGGATCACCTTTTAATTCTGGGGAATCTACTCCATATTTTCCGGCGATAACGCCAAATGGTAAATTTCTGTATGTAGGAACACTAAACAATATTACCGCCTTTAATATACAAGCTGATGGCTCATTAACTGATGTAAGTGGTTCACCATTTGCCACCACTTATAGTACCCAACAAATAATTATTGATCCCACCGGAAGTTTTCTCTATACCTATGCCTCTGGAACAAGCTTCAATATTCAAATATTAGAGTATTCAATTAATCAGGATAGCGGAGCATTAACCTTAATCGGCACTGTAAATGCAGGTCAGTTACTTACATTTAATATAGTACTTAGCCCCAACAATAAATTTATCTATGTTCAAAGTACCGGTTCTAATGCTGTATACGCTTATGCTATTCAACCTGACGGAACCCTATCAACAACCGGAACATATTCGGCAGGCAATGCACCCAGCTTTATCGCCATAACTCCCGATGACAATTTCTTATATGTTAGCAATTTAAATTCTAATAGTATTTCAGCATATTTGATTGATCAAACAACCGGTGCATTATCTCAAATTAGTGGTTCACCATTTACCACATCTGAAAGCGCCAGTTATCCTTATCAAATAGTAATAACTGATAACGGCAGCTTTTTATATGTATCAAATGGGGGTGGTTATCCCGCTTATGCCCCTTCTTCTATTTCCGCATTTACCATCGGATCTGATGGGGGATTAACTAAAATAAATGAGTATTCGATAGAAAGCGGTGGGGGCACTTTTATAGTAGATTCAGCAAAAAACTTTTTGTATTTAATGAGTGAACTAAATAATAATATTGGTGGCTATAACATTGATCCCGTTACAGGAGCATTAACTCCAATTGCTGGATCACCCTTTGCTACAGGTAACTATCCCTATGACGGGTTACTGTTTAATTAATGGCATTATTAACATTTAAATCAACTGGCAGATAATGATTAAACTCATTCTCATTAGTTGCCTTAAACACTAAAACAAGAGCTTGAGTTAAATTAAGGGTAAATTGTCCCACTAAATTATTGGTACGATCAAAACCGCTAGTACCAAATATTAATACATTAGTAGTTACCTTATCTACATACCTGATATCATACGGATTACCACAACTAAGCATCACATATGGTTTAGCTAAATCATTTAATTGCTCAACAATTTGGTTTAAACAATTAATCGGTTTAATTAAATTATAAGTCAGCAATAAAACCTTATCCACATCTTGCAACTTCATATCATCAATATTATTATGGGTATCATTCAATACTCGAATAGTAACTGAAATGCCCTTTAATTTCTCTTCCATAATTATTTTAGAAGTTTTAGCAATTAATTCATTGGTGCTAATAATTAATACTTTATCAGATAGAGTAATTCTCCATGGTAGGGTTTGAGTAACATTCTTATATAAGGTAATGGCTTTTTTAGCAATTTGCTGCTCAAATTCACGATGCTTATCACAGCCAACTAGGTGCATAGCTTTTTTCAATTGATTTTCTAGTAGCAAATTCCTTAATCCTACCTGATATTTATGTTTTAATTCAAGCACCCGGTTATATGATTGTTCTACCTTATTACATAGCTCTGTAGAATTAGCACAAATAGTATAAACCTGGTTAAAATAGGTAATAAACTCATGAATTTCGCGCTCATTCCTAATTTTGAGTGGCATAACAATTAAATCCACTCCAGCTTTTAGAGCTAAAATAGTAGCTTCTACTGGATTAAATTGCCCGGCAATTGCCTGCATATCGAGTGCATCACTAGTAATTACTCCAGTAAAACCCAACTGCTCACGTAATAGTTGAGTAACTATGGAATAAGAAAATGTTGCCGGAGTTTTAACTGCTATATTTAACTTAGATGAATATATATATTCATTATCCAAAGTTGGTACCACTACATGAGCCAGCATAACCATATCAACCCCCCTGTCTATAGCTAACTTAAAGGGAATGAAATCACATTGCTCTAAATTCGCTGCACTACTATTAACTATAGTCTCACCCAAATGACTATCATGCACAGTATTTCCATGTCCCGGAAAGTGTTTAACGCAACTAATAATTTGTTGTTGTTTTAACCCTTCAATATAAGCAGCGCCATGATTTGCAACCATGAGGGGATTTTGTCCAAACGAGCGCACCCCAATTACTGGATTATTGGGGTTACTATTAACATCAACACAGGGGGCAAAATTAAGATTAATACCTAGGGCATCTAGTTCACTACCAATTATGGCAGCCACTTTAGTAGTAATATTTAAATTATTAATAGCGCCAAGAGCCATATTGCCAGGCATAGTGGTAGCTGTACTAATGCGGGTTACCAGACCACCTTCTTGATCAATACCAATTAATCTACCCCAAGTGGTATTATACTGCAGCGCATTAGTTAAGTTTAAAATCTGGGGTATATCTACTAAGTTTTCCCTAAATAAAACAATACCACCAACTGGATAATTTTTAAGCAAAGATAATAATTGTGCCGGCAATTTAGTAACGGGCACTAATTGCTCTGAACTACCTTCATTAAAATAACGAATATCAAGCATTATTAGCTCAAGGAGCTGTTGTTTTAAAGCTGGTTTAGTTACCATAGTTAAAAATAAAGTAGCCCCAAAAAAACCATACCTAATTTATGACATACACCATTATACTATTTTTTTATTTATAATATTTATAAAATGTTTTATAATCTTGTCTAAGAATCTGTTTAGATTTTTAATTGTTATGGGGGAAAACAATAACTCATTAATTTAATGGAAGTATATATACTGTTTAGTAATTGAAAGCTGGACTAAATATTAATACTTAAAGTATTTGGATTCTGGGCACGAAGAACTGCAATAAAAGGCAGGGGCTCGCCCCTCGGGGACGCGTCCCAAGTGTACGTTAAGTACATAAGGAACTTTTTATAAAGTTACATATGAGTCCAGAATTCAAAGACGATGAGTATAGACATGAATATGTACACTATTGATACTTTAATTTACCGGGAAAAGAATGAAGAATTTAATAAAACTCTGGCAATGGCATAATAATTATCGGTTTAAACTTATTATAATT
>JAGOUD010000107.1 GCA_018061465.1 Burkholderiales bacterium | reverse complement strand
ATATTGAAATTGGTATAAAACAGGTAAACACAAAGAAAACCCTGAATGCTTTTCTACAAGATGATGCAGGATATGAATTTAATTTGTCTCAAGAATTACCTATTAGAGTTAATTGTTATACGTGTAATAATGATTATTATTTAAGTATTGTGGTGCATCATATAGCATTTGATGGCTGGTCTGGTGATATTTTAGCAGAGGATTTATTCAAATATTACCAATATTATCAAAATTCACCCAATAGTGATGATGACTTAGATTTGCCCGATTTACCACTTAAATACCAAGATTTTGCTATATGGCAAAGAAATTATCTACAAAGTAAAGCTATACAAAAGCAATTAGCTTACTGGGTAAAAAAACTTAATGGTTACGAGAGCTTAAACTTGCCAATTGATAAACTGAGACCAACGATATTTGATTATCGCGGAAAAACTATAGTATTTGAATTACCACTAAAATTATCTATGCAATTACGACAATGTGCTCATCAATTAAATATAAGTTTATATAGTTTACTTTTAAGTGGATTTTACTTGTTATTAAAGATTTATAGTAACCAAAATGATGTTGTTCTAGGAACAATGATAGCTAATCGTCATTACAAAAATACTGCCAATTTAGTAGGGTTTTTTGTAAATGCTATAGTGTTACGCCAGCAAATCAATGATGAAAGCAGTGTAATTGATTTTATACAAGGTGTATTTAATGAAGTATTAGCAGCCCAACTTAATCAAGACATTCCTTTTGAAAAAATAGTTGATGAGGTTGGCGGCAATAGTGATATGAGTAGGCATCCTATTTTTCAAGTTGCATTTGGAATACAACATTTTGGTGGAGGGTATGAAAAATTATTCACTGAATATAAAACACCCCAAATTTATAAAACAGCAAAATTTGATTTATCATTAATCTTTAATGATAATACTAAGAATAGACTGGTTGGAACCTTGGAATATGCCACTAGCATATTTGAATTAACTACAATTAAGAACTATTTTAAAACTTATAAAATTATTCTTGGACAATTAGCACAAATCACTCATCAAAAATATAGAAATAAGCAGATAAAAGAAATTACTTATCTTAATAAAGGAGATTATAAAAAAATAATAATAGATTATAATAATACTTATCGTGAATATTCTCATGATAAAACGATTCATCAACTATTTGAAGAACAAGTAGAAAAAACTCCGGATAATATTGCTGTAATATATGAGAATTATAAGCTTACATATAGTGAATTAAATCAAAGAGCTAATCAGTTGGCACATTATATAAAACATCACTACCATATTTGTCCAGACGATTTAATTGGATTATTTTTAAATAGAAGTGAAAATATTTTAATTGGAATATTAGCCGTATTAAAATCTGGTGGAGCTTATGTGCCCATAGATCCAAATTACCCTGATGGCAGAATCCACTATATACTTGAAGATACTCAAGTAAAAGTGATATTAGGGGACAGTTTTCACAAAAATCGCCTGGAACAGTTAAATAAATATGACCAGGATAGCCTGCCAGTTTTATTTATAGATGATTTCTATGATATTCATAAACCACCAATTGTAGCGATACCTAATCCACAAACAGCTGTGGTTAGCAATAATCTTGCCTATGTAATTTATACTAGTGGTACAACTGGTAATCCAAAAGGAGTAGAAATTGAACATTCATCATTTGTAAATACTATTGTAGGTATAAAAGAAACTTATTTTTCAAATAATCACGCTAATACCTACAGTGTAACCAATTATACTTTTGATATTTTTGGACTAGAATATGCATTGCCTTTGATCTGTGGAAGTAGGTTGTGTGTAGGGAATTTGGATTTTATGAGGCTTGATTGTAGTAAATATGATTTTATCCAAATGACACCCAGCATATGTAATATCAAGCTTGGATGTTTGATAAACACATCTAATGTAATGGTTTTAATAGGGGGCGAGAGATTAGAAATTAATTTGGTAAATAAACTTGTAAGAAAAAATATTAATTATATTAATTTGTATGGACCAACAGAAACTACTATTTGGTCATTGTCTAAATTAAACAAATCTTCTAAAAAACAAAATAAGAAACAAAAAATTAGCATTGGTAAACCATTGCCTAATCAACAATTTTATATTTTGAACTCTACTAATTTAAATATTGTTCCAATGGGAGCAATTGGTGAGCTATATATTGGTGGGGCAAGTGTTGCACGTGGCTATCGTAATAATTTTAAGCTTACTACAGAAAAGTTTGTACCAACCCCATTTCTATTAAATAATAGTAAACCCAAGCTATATAAAACTGGTGATTTAGTTAAATTATTTAATAATGGTAATGTAGCGTACATAGGGCGTAATGACTTACAGATTAAAATTCATGGTCAAAGAATTGAATTAAGGGAAATAGAAAATGCACTATCGCTTTATACTGGTATAAAACAATGTGTAGTTACTCTAAAGTATAAAAATAATTTAGCAGCCAACTATTTGGTGGGTTATTATATAAAAGAGTTCCAGACCAATAGTAAAGATTCATCCCAGCTAATAACAAATTGGAAAAATATTTATGATGCAGCTTATTCTCGGCTGGATATTACTGATTATAAAAACAATTTTATTGGTTGGAATAGTTCTTATACTGGGCAGCCTATACCACATACTGAAATGAGCGAATGGCGTGAAGATATTATTATTAGAATAGCTAACTTACATCCAAAACGTATTTTAGAGATTGGTAGCGGTAGTGGTCTCCTTTTATTTAAACTCATTAACAACAACTGTGAGCACTATTATGCATGTGATCTTTCTGAGCAGGCAATAAAATATACCAAAAATATAATTGCTTCTCTGGGTTATAGTAGCAAATTTACAGCTTTTGTATCTAGTGCAGATAATATTCCTTTTGCTGATTTATCAAAACTATATGATACAGTTATTCTTAATTCTGTAATACAGTACTTTCCTTCACTCCAATACCTGGAAGAGTTAATTCTAAAAGTAATTGATAATATTGATACTATAGGCAGGATCTTTATAGGTGATATTAGAGATTTCAGATTGTTAGAATGTTTTGCTTACTCAGTGCTTAGTTTTAAAAATAGCGTAGTAGATGTGCCGGATATTGAATATTTTAAGCTAAAAGAAAAAGAATTATTAATTTCTCCAGAATATTTTTTCTATCTTAAAAATAATAATAGTTATATATCGTCTGTTGAGTTATTGCCTAAATTAGGTAATGCAATTAATGAAATGAACTGTTATAGATATGATGTAATTTTACATATAAATAAGAAAGTTAATAACTCTCCGTCTGCGGTAAATTGCTTGGAAAAGGCGGATGTTAAGCTGAGTTTCGGGGTTAAAGAAATAACAGCTTTCTCAGAGACGAAAGAACTTATAAGGCAAATTGATTCGAACAGATTTAAAAAAGTAATAGATATACTGAACCTGCTAACCAGTAACAGTGATGAAGATTTATATATTAAATACCCTAATTTTAGAGTTGCGCGAGAGTATATTAAGTATAAGCACCTCTACAATAATGAATGCAAGTTGACGTCCACTCAGGTAGATACATTATTAAATATAGAACAATTAACAAAAATGTTTCATCAAGCAGGGTATAAGATGCAGTTATATTTAGATATTGAAAGCCCACTATATTTAAATATAGTGGCATCCAAAAGAATACAATTAGAAAAAATTATGATCAATTATCCGCAATATTTTATAAATCAGAGAAATTTTGCAAATGCACCCATGCAAAATATAAAATCGCTCGATAATCAATACAATGAAGGATTAAGAAAGTATTTAGAAACTAAACTTCCGGATTATATGATACCCCACTACTTAATACAGGTAAATAATATACCGCTTAATTCTAACGGTAAAATTGACTATAATTTACTACCTAATCCTGATTTTATTGTTAGTGATACTTATGTGGCCCCAACAACAGACCTAGAAAAAGAACTTTGTGGGATTTTTTCTCAAATATTAAATATTGCTATAGATCAAATTGGTATAAAGGATAATTTTTTTAAAATCGGAGGCAATAGTATTTTAGCAATTAAGTTAATTGCTAAAATAAATAATCAGCTCAAATTTAAAATAAAAGTGATAGATGTATTTATACGAAATACAGTGCAGAGTCTGGCAACCTACCTGTCTCATATCAATGAAAAATTTAACCTTATTGCCAATTTAAACCATGTTTATGATAAATTAAATATATTTATGATACATCCCGCTTTTGCTGGTGCAGAAGTTTATACAAAATTAGCCGGTAAATTATCTGATATTTATAGTTGTTATGGTTTAGATAATTACAATCTGTATCATTATAAAAAGATAAAAGATATAAAATATATTGCTGATTTTTATTTAGATGCAATTAATAGAATCCGAAAAGATACTAATCAGGAAAATGAACCCTATGTATTATTAGGTTGGTCATTAGGTGGACAAATTGCATTAAATATGGCATATATTTTAGAACAAAGTGGATATACTAATATTTATCTTATTCTTATTGATTCGGTTTATCCAGATAATTATTTTGCCGAAAATTTGTCACAAGTTACTCTAGATGAATCACGGTTAGAGCTTTTTGCCAGGCAGGCTGGTTTTGATCCAGAATATGCAGCTATGGTAAAAAATAATTTTAAATATGATCTTAAGTTATCATTTCAGGAAATATTAATTAAATTAAATTATACTAAAATTCTGCTATTTAAGGCTATGCAAAAAGAAGCCATACTTTTCTTGCAAAATTACGACCCTTTGAAAGAATACACTCTAAGTTTGCGATATAATAATATTGATAAAGTAGTTAATGTTGAGAATATTAGTTTGGTTAAATTTAAAGATTCTAATCATTTTAACTTATTGGAACAAAGAGAATTAATTTGTGATAATATACGTCTATTTATGAATAGACATTAATATAAATTTCCAAGGAGTATATAAAAATGTTTAGTCACCTTGATTTAGCAGATGAAAATATTTATAAAGTAATTGATCTATTAAATATAAATATATATTGGAAAGATACTCAAGGCCATTATTTGGGTTGTAATAGTTACATGTTAAATGCACTTGATTTAAAAAGTCGTGCGGATCTTATTGGTAAGGATGATTACCATATTCTGGAGAAGCATCAAGCTGACAAAGTTGTTGAAATTGATCAAGCGGTAATTGAGGGGAATTCCTATCATAATGAAGAAGTAGTAGTTTTAGTAAATGGTAAATTAAAAACATTTGTTACTACAAAAACGCCGGTAGTAGATGCTAATGGGATAACCAAAGGTCTGTTGGGAATTTCTGTTGATATTACCAGTATCAGGAACCAAATGGAAGCAGAAAAACACGAAATAATTGCAAATGAAGAACAAAAAATTAGGCAAATAATTGATGTTGTTGATGCTAGTATATATTGGAAAGATAAAGATGGCTATATGAGGGGTTGTAATCAACATGTTTTAGATATATTCGGAGCAAAAAGCAGGGAAGAAATTCTCGGCAAAAACGAGTACGACTTGGTAACAGAAGAACAAGCTATAAATATTAGGGAAATAGACCAATTGGTACTTAAAAATGGGAGTTATAGAGGTGAAGAAATATTTAATGTTGCGGGTGGAGTAGAAAAAGTTTATTTTACAGTAAAGAATCAGCTCTTAGACCATAAAGGCAATGTGATTGGAATTGTGGGCACATCTCTTGATATTACTGCACAAAAAAAATCAGAACAGTTAAGATTAGATATTGAAAAACACCAGGTCTATGCTGAGGAACAAGAAAAGTTTAGGCAGATTATTGATCTAGTTGATGCAAGTATTTATTGGAAAGATAAAGATGGGCATTATTTAGGTTGTAATAAATATGTATTAAATATGGCTGGGGTAAATAGTCTAGATGAAATTCTGGGAAAAACAGATTTTGACATGTTATGGAAGAATGAAGCATCTAAATTAAGAGAAATTGATGAACTAGTTATGACAACAACTACCCGTTATGAAGGTGAAGAACTCATATCATCCAACGTATATAATAAGAGTAAACCAAGTGTAGTATTAACAGTAAAAAATCCGCTATTAGATAATAATGGCAAGGTGATTGGAATTGTGGGCACATCTCTTGATATTACAGCTCAAAAAGAAGCAGAGAAATTAAAATTAGAGAATGAAAAGCATCAAACTATTGCGGAACAGCAGGAAAGATTTAGAAAAATAGTAGGGCAAATGGCGCATGATATTCGCTCTCCCTTGTCAACCTTGAGAACTCTAGTGCAAAATAATGCTAAAAGTTTGCCCGAGCACGACCGCACTGGACTACAACGCGCGGCTATAAATATTGAAGATATTACCAACCACATGTTAAGCCACTATACCCCAAAAGAATCCTCGTTAACTGAAAATAATCAGCGTCAGCATGTTCTGGTATCAATGGTTTTAGCAGAAGTGGCTAGTGAACGACGTACTGAATATAAAAATCGACCAATTAAATTTGAGGTAGCAGTTGAAAATCCGCAAATAAATAATTTTGTATTTATTCAAATTGAGCCAAGTGGTCTTAGGCGAATGCTCTCCAACCTAATCAATAATGCAGCTCAAGCCTTACCGAAAAAAACTGGTGGTAAAATAACTCTAGAGCTTCGGTCTAATGAAGAATTGGTTACAATTGCCGTTAGCGATAACGGGAAAGGTATCCCCCTTAAAAAATTACAACAATTACGTCAAGGCATGAACATAGCTACAACCAAGAAAACTGGCTATGGAATTGGCTTAACTCAGGTGTTTGATGTTATTGAAGGTAATTATGGAACTTTTGAAATAGATTCCGCGGTAGGCTATGGTACTACTATTACTATCCGGTTTCCTAAAGCCGTGGCTTCGCAATGGTTGGCGACTAAAATTGAGCTAGCTCCAAACGATACAATAATTATTGTAGATGATGATGAATCAATTCATCATGCATGGAATAGTAGAATTAAGTATATTTTAGAAAAATTTCCTGATATGTCAGTAAAACATTTTACCGACGGGGAAAAAGCTCTACAATTTATAGCAACGTTGCCGGATAAAGACAGCGTATTATTACTTAATGATTATGAATTACTTAATCAGGAACTAAATGGTTTACAAACTATAAAACAAAGCGGAGTAAAGCGTTCAATTTTGGTGACCAGTCATTATGAAAATCATGATATAAGAACAATGGCTAATAAGCAAGGTGTATTAATATTGCCTAAGGATTTAGCACATAGTATACCGTTTAAAGTTGAACGTCCGCAACATAAACCTGGCGAGTTAATTGATGTGCATATGGTAATTGTTGATGATAAATATACAGTTGTAGATACTTTAATTGCTGATTATTATAGCCATTTAATCATTGATACCTATAGTAATCCATATCAATTTTTAAATGAAGTGGATAAATATCCTAAACATACTCGCATAATTGTAG
>JAGOUD010000106.1 GCA_018061465.1 Burkholderiales bacterium | reverse complement strand
TGATGGAGTGAGTCATAAATGGAAAAGTCGGGGTGAATTAGTTGGTACGGGTGAGGTTGCATCTGGAGCGAGCAAATGCTTTAAAAAAATCAATGATGAAACTATGTTTTCTACCGATTATATAACTTTTACTCTGGGTAAGGAAGATGGTAACAAAACTTATACTCATTGGGTAGGAATTGCCAATCCTGGTTTTTCTAAACCATATGTAATTGCACAGGATGCAATAGAAACTAATACTGGAAAATTAAAAGATCATACTAGTGATGGTCATGATAATTTTGAATTAAATATTTTCATAAAGAATGATGGTACCTTTTTATACTCCAATAGTAGAAATCCCGATGATACGGATAATGTGATAACTCCACGAAAATTTAAATAATAAAATATTGGTTAAAAAAGAAAAAAATGCAGCTAAAATTTAATAAATTACGTTTAAGTTATTTTAATCTATGGTCTAGTTGCTTATTAGCAATTGGATTAAATGGTTGTGCCGCAGTAATTGTTGGAGCTGTAGCTGGTGCTGCTGGAACTACAGCAGTTGTAGCAACTGATCCTAGAACTTCAGGGGCTGTAGTTGATGATAATACTATTCAGACTAAATTAACCTTGAAGTATAATGATTATCCTGATTCCAATATATATGTACATTCCTATAATGGAGAGGTTTTATTAACGGGTCAAGTACCTAATACTAATGTACGCGAAAGCGCTGAATTTGCGGCTAAATCAACTCCTGGAGTGCGGCAAATATATGATTATTTAGAAATACGGCTGCCACAGTCATTTAGTTCAGCTACTGCTGATTCATATACTACAACTCAGGTACGCGCTAAAATTTTAAAACTTCCTGAGGTAGATAGTAATAGTGTTAAGGTGGTGACTACCAATGATGTTGTGTATTTATCTGGAGTGGTAACCCAAGAACAGGCTAAAAAAATTGCAAATGCAGCAGCTGCAACTGGTGGTGTTAAAAAGGTAGTAACGCTGTTTCAATACGTGACTAATAATTAGCAATCTGTTTAATTTTGGGTGTTATGCTTGACGAAAAAGCACAGTGCATTTTGGAGTTTTTAAGTAGAGTTGGCTATTGCCAAGAACGGCATTTAATTAAATTGCTAAATCTTGAAACTGAACGCCCAACTGTTTATAATAAAATCCGTAGCCTAGTGAAGAAAGATTTAGTTGTTAAGCTTCATTTTTTGCAGGGCGAGGATTATTTTATTATGCTAACTAAAACTGCTGCGGCACAGTTTGGTATAACTCCATCCAAAAAGTTGGTGTTAAATACTCTAAAACATGATATGCTCGTGCTTGATTTATGGTTACATTTAAAGCATACTCATATAAATTCAATTATTAAAACAGAAAAAGAATTAAAGCGTTCCTTGGGGCTTAGGGGGGTCGGAATTAGTAAGGTTCCAGACTTATTGCTCAATAATGAAATTGCAATTGAGGTAGAATTAACTGCTAAGACTGAGACTAGATTACGGGAGATCATCAATAGTTATATTCTTAAACCTGAGATAGTGCAAGTTCATTATTACACAAAATCTAGGGCGATTATTAATCGGGTATTCAAATTATCCCAAATTAGCGCTAAATTTAAAGGGTTTTTATTTAAGGAGGGCATTGAACACGCAGTAGAAGTATTTCCTTCCGAAGCTAGAGCAGCAAATTCGTTAGTATCACATAGTAGTGTTGGTGCATTTAATTTAGATGAATATCTAAGTTAAATGATGGGACTATTATTAGTAAAATAAGTAATGAGGAATAAATTACTATTATAATTGGGGGGATTATGGGAATTATTCTTACGTTAATCAATTTATTAATAATTGCTTATAGTTTACCATTGGGTTTAGCAAGCGTTGCCTATTTTGGATTAACTAATGGATTATTAGATAAGACTTTGACAATTGATTCCTTTATTTTAGTAGTTATTTTAATTACGGGCTTAGTAAATTTTAGTGCTCCTATCTATTTAATTCAACCCACAGTTATAATTGATTATTATACGCAACATGGCCTATGGGAACTGATTAATTATCAATTAACCAATTGGTCAGCTATAATATTGCATAGCTGTTTGGGTTTGGTATTGCTTATACCACTATTTATTAGAATTATTTATGCAATATACACATCAAGCGAAGTTTTTCATGCTACTCCACATAATTCATCTAGCGGACTTATATGGATTCCGGAATGCCGGCGCAGTCTTCTACCTATATTTGACCCTAATACTAATAAAGCCACTCTCCCCGACGCTAATGCTCAAAAAAATTCTCAAGCTGATTTAGCTCAAACTATTCTGAACAATTCTATATTATCTAAACCTGTAGCAATTATGGATGCAGAACTTAATCAACATTGTTTATTGGTAGGTACTACTGGCTCTGGTAAAACTTCAACGATGTTACATTTTGTGGAAAGTATGGCAGAGCGTAATTTCCCTGTGGTGTATTTGGATGGCAAAGGCTCTTCGTATCTAATAAATAAATTAAAAGCAATTGCTATAAAACATGGTCGAGTATTTAAAGTATTTACATTACGTCCGGGAATTAATTCTGATTTAACCAATTTAGCTGGTTATAATCCGTTTGGCAGTGGTACGGCAACGGAGTGGAAAAACCGGATTATGGCTTTATTTACGCAAGCTCAAAATAGGGGGCAAGAACATTTCTCTTTGGGTGAACAAAATTATATTAATTTTGTGGCCAAAATCTTATATAGCTGGGGTAAGCCAGTTGATTTACGCATTTTTTTAGCATTGCTTGAACAGCCGCATAAACTTCTTGAATTAGCACAAAAGGTTGATCCCTATATTGCTATGAAGCTAACTCAATTGCACAATAGCGATATTGGCCGTGCAGTTGGCGATGTAGTAAAGTTATTGGAACTGTTTGTTTATTCAGATTATGGCTACTTGTTTAATACTACGGAGCTGGATAATGTAATTAAAATCCGCCAAAGTATTGTAGATAATGAAATAGTGCTGTTTTTATTTGATGCAAGTAGCTACCCGGAAGATACTCGTAAAGTTGCTAAAATGGTAATTAATGATATAAACAGCAGTTTTGCTGAATTTGGGGAGTTTACTAAAGCATTATGCATATTTGATGAATTTGCCAGTTATGCTAGTGAAAATTTAGCTGAAACTATCTCCTTGCATCGAAGCAATGGTATGCATGCTATTGTGGGAACGCAAAGTATTACCACGGTCAAATTAAAAAGTGAGGATACTAAGAGGATTGCTGAAGAATTAATTGCTTGCTGCAACACATTTATTATTCACCGAATTAACCATGTGGAAGATGCTGAAATTTTAGCTAAAGTTATTGGTACTCATAAAACTTATGATGTCACCGCGTATGTTAGCGAAGATAATAATAGTTCAACTAATACTAAGACTGTGAAAATGGTTAATGCGCTTAAGATTGATCCACAGGTATTAAAAGAATTAGAAACTGGTGAAGCCGTGATTTACCGCAAAGCATTAGATAAAACTACAGCAGCCAATAAAAATATCGCTAATTTGGTTAAGGTTGAAATTCGCCTGTGAAGTATAAATAATATAAATGTTATAATAGATGTCTCTAGCAACTAAACATGGCTATAAATTATTAATTAAGAGAAAACCACAATGACAACATTTTTAAGCCCAACTAATGATATTGCTTTTAAAAAGATTTTTGGCGAAACTAAAAATAAAGATATATTAATCCACTTTCTTAATGATGTGCTGCATAAGCAAGATGAAAACGTTATTCATGATGTAACTATTATTAATCCGACGCAATTACCGGAAATTGCCGGGAGTAAAGAAAGCATCCTCGATGTATTATGCACTGACACGGATGGTTCGCAATACATTGTTGAAATGCAAGTTGCTGGGCAGAAAGGCTTTGAGAAACGAGCTCAATATTATGCAGCTAAAGCTTATAGTCGACAAGCTAAAGAAAGTGACAAATATGATTATTTGAAAGAAGTGATTTTTTTGGCAATACTTGATTTTGAAATGTTTCCGGATAAAGAATACCATCGCTCAAACCATGCAATTTTAGATACTAAAACCTATGCCCATGATTTAAAAGATTTTTCTTTCACTTTTATTGAATTGCCTAAATTTATCAAAACTAAGCCAGAAGAATTGCTAACTTATGAAGATAAATGGTGTTACTTTTTTAAACATGCAAGTGAACCCGACAATATGCGCCATTTCTTATCTACAATTACTGATGAAAGTAAAGTGATAGAACGAGCGTATGGTATACTTGAAGCACATAATTGGACAGAAGAAGAGCTATTGCAGTATGAGCGCATGGAAAAGATTAATCGGGATGCTAAGGCACGTCTGGCATATGCAATTGAAAAAGGTATTAAGAAGGGTATTGAAAGGGGTATTCTAATAGGTGAGCAAAAAGGCAGAGAGGCAACCAAACTGCAAATAGTGAAAGAGCTATTAAGGGATGGCATGGATGTATTGCGAATTGCTAAAATTGTACATTTAGATGAATTACAAGTTGAAGAAGTAAAAAAATCTCTGGAAGATAATAAATAAGAAACCGCTGTACCATAAAATAGATAGCTTGTTGACTTAGAGGATTATTTTGGCATTTTATCGTCAAAGTTCATTAAAAATATATCCATATAAATGAGTGTGTTATATTTAGTATGCAGAGGTTTCTGTATATAAATCCATTATTGCGTTATTAAACATATTACTTTCCGCTGAAAATTAAAGTAAGTATTTTCCCTTAATTCCATTTTTGCTGCGTAAGGTGAGTTACAATGTAAAAGTTTTACAAAAATAGTTTGATATTGTACCTGCTAATAGATTAAAATACGTAGATAGGTACCAATTTATTACAAGTACTTGTATTTTATATAGGGCAATATTAATGTTAATTAGCTTTACACTACGAAATTTCAAATCATTTAAAGATGAAATGACACTTTCTTTATTTAGTGAAAAGGATACAAAACCTACATTGCAAGTACCATATGGCAATGATAAAGAAGTCTCCATTTTACCCAGTGTAGCCTTATATGGAACGAATGCATCTGGAAAAACGAATTTAATTCTAGGTTTAGTTTACATGCAACACTTTATTGTAAATTGTCTTAATGTCCCGGGTTTGCAACGCCCACTTTATGATCCATTTTTATTAGATAAGGAAAATCCAAATAAAAGTGTTATGTTTGAAGTTGTTCTAATTTTAAATAATACCCGATTTCAATATGGCTTTGAATATAATCAAGATAGAATTTTGAGTGAGTGGTTATATAGTTTTTCCGGAATGAGTAAGTTTAAAACTTGGTTTCAGCGAGAGTGGAAAAATAATAGTTATGTTTATACTGATAATAATATTACACCAAATAGGAAAAAGATCCAAGAAATTGCTAATACACGAGATGATGCATTATATTTAGCAATTGCCGGAGTTAATTATTCTAATGCAGTTTTAAGAAGCATTTATGATTGGTTTCGGAATAAATTAGTTGTTAATCCATATTCCCCATATGTTAATAATCTGGCTATTGCAGAAACAGCAGATTTATACTTGGATGAACCGCAAACAAATGATAATACTAATATAGTGTTAGATTTTATGAAAAATGCTGATTTACATATTGATGATGTACAAATTGAGCGGGAAAAAATTCCGGTAGCTGAAATGAATAATAAGCCGCCTACTAGAGGTAATTTTGCGGTAAATGATGGGCAGTTTTTAAAATCTTACCAAATTCAATTAAGTCATAAAGGAGTTTACTTTGATCTAAATAAAGAATCTTCTGGAACAATAAAAATGTTTTCGCTGGCTTCAATGTGGTATAAAGCAATCCATCAAGGTAAAACATTAGTAATAGACGAATTGAATACAAGCTTACATCCGGATCTGGTTATATTGCTTTTAAAATATTTTAACAATAGCGTATTAAACCCAGGAAAAGGACAGCTAATATTTAGTACTCATGATACTTCAATAATGCATGCTGAATATCTCTCAAGAGAACAGATATGGTTCTGTGTGAAAAATCTACACAATCATGCCAGTGAAATATATTCCCTTTTAGATTTTGGTGAAAGGGCTGATAAATCAAATTATGAACGACAATATAGAGATGGTCGATATGGTGCCATACCCACTATACATAGGCCGGAAAAATGGTAAGAAAGCCAGCTAAAGGTTTAAAGTCAGTAAGGCCAGAACGGCGGCTGGTTGATAACATACTAATAGTAACTGAAGGAAGTAAAACAGAAAAAGAATACTTAGACTGGTTAAAATTATACTTTAAATTTGAAAATAACCGATTAATAAATATTCACCTTGAGCCAGGTAATCATAAAAGCCAACCGGATCAGGTTGTAGATCATACCTTGAGTGTTGAAAACGTTAAAAATTATAATCATGTTTATATACTTATAGATAGAGATGATTTTGATATTTCAAAAATTAAATCTGCAATTAAAATCGCAAATAGTGAAAAATTTAAAATTCTAATTTCTTATCCGTGTATTGAATATTGGTTTCTCTTGCATTGGAATAATCCGCCGCGTGGAGAATATTCTCTACCAAGAGGTGCTGCTTGCAAATCACAACTTAAGAAAAAATATTTAAATTATGAAAATAATCTATTTGATTTTTTTGATTCAATAAACTGCTGTAATAAGATTTTTGCTGGTATCGAAGGTGCGAAAAAAGTTGCAAGCCTTTTAGCTGCTAGTGCAGAAGATAATATGAATGCAAACCCAAGTGTTATGTTTGATTTGCTTCTTTCACATTTAGAAGAACTAAAAGTGCTATTGGAGACCGGGAACCCCTCAAAAAAAGAATATAATAACAAATACAAAAGTAAATTAACTGAAATCAACAGTTCAGTAAAAAAGCGCTTACAAAATATTTTAAAATCCAGTGAATTTAAATAAAAAGGTTAACTGAGCTATTTAAATATTAGACTTCTTTCAAAACTTATTTTAATTCAAAATTATGCAATCCAGCAATTAAGTTAAATCGTAGACCTAATCTTTTTCTGCGAGTGCGATATTTATCAGCTACAATTTTAAATCTTTTAACTGTACCCAATTTAATTAAATTATTTAAAAATAACTTTACTTTATCTAAACATATGCGTTATAATACCTCCAGCTTCATGCCCCACCAAAGTATTTAGATACTAATAATGGAGCATGAAACAGTGAATAATTAAGAATTCGCACTTCTTAAATATTCTTCATTAACAACCTTTTCATATCAAAGGAGGTAACATATGTTTCATGCATGTGATATTGTACACCATTTGTCTATTAATCGTCACCATTCTGGTGTAAACAAACTTTTAGAAACTATCAATTATCTGATTGCCGAACTTCGAGAAAAAAAGCTCGATGCAGCAATTTCAGCGCTTGATAAACACGTTTCTGAAGAAAAAGTCAACCGTTATTTCATGATACGGTCGATAGTTTTATACACTATACTTAGCAAAAGTAATGATGCTGAGGTGTGTGTTGATGACTACATAAGACAAGCGGTAGCACAATTTACTGAGCAGGAAGAAACATTGACAC
>JAGOUD010000105.1 GCA_018061465.1 Burkholderiales bacterium | reverse complement strand
ACATAAGAGTGTGTTAGCGGCGGCTTGATGAGTAGCCCGAAGTTATATTATTCAATAATATAAACAAAAACTCGTTTTCTGGATTCCAAAGAACAAGTTTTTGTTTAATTTAAAGCTGCAGAGTGTTAGCGGCTAGCGCGTTTTCGGTCTTGTTCAGATAAATGGCGTTTACGTAACCGTATATTAACTGGAGTGATTTCTACCAGTTCGTCATCATCAATAAATTCAATAGCTCTTTCTAAAGTAAGCTTAATTGGTGGGGTTAAGCGTACGGCTTCATCAGTTCCAGATGCACGAACATTGGTTAGTTTTTTTCCTTTAATTGGGTTCACTACCAAATCATTTTCTCGACTATGAATGCCAATAATCATTCCTTCGTATAAGCGCTCTCCTGGAGATACAAACATCCGTCCGCGTTCTTCTAAATTCCATAATGCATAAGCAACTGCTTCACCTTGCTCTTGCGAAATTAACACACCATTTCTACGTCCGGGAATATCAGCTTTAATTGGTCCATAATCGTCAAACAAATGTGACATTAAACCTGTACCACGGGTTAGAGTTAAAAACTCCCCCTGAAAGCCAATTAAACCACGGGCTGGAATGCGGTACTCTAACCGGCTGCGTCCCTGACTGTCAGATGACATATCAGTTAATTCACCCCGTCGCCGTCCTAATTCTTCCATTATTGCACCTTGATGTTCTTCTTCAATATCTACAGTTAATAATTCATATGGCTCGCATTTCTCACCATTAATTTGTTTAGTTACCACATGAGGTTTAGCTACTGCCAATTCGAAACCCTCACGGCGCATATTTTCGAGTAAAATAGTTAAATGGAGTTCGCCTCTACCGGAAACCAGAAAAATATCTGCATTAGCAGTATCTTCTACACGCAGTGCCACATTAATGAGCAATTCTTTATTTAAGCGCTCACGAATCTGACGGCTAGTTACAAACTTACCCTCGGTTCCAGCTAATGGAGAAGTATTTACCTGGAAATTCATACTAAGAGTTGGCTCATCAATTTTAAGCATAGGTAATGGTTCTGGATTTTCTATGTCACAAATAGTTTGTCCAATATTTAACTCTTCAATTCCGTTAATAAGTACAATATCTCCAGCAACAGCTTCATTCACGCTAACACGCTCTAAGCCTTCAAACAATTGTACTTGGTTAATTTTAGCTACTTTTCTCTCGCCGTCTATTCCAGTGGCTACCAATACCTGAGTATTAGCTTTTAATTTACCTTGACGAATGCGGCCAATACCAATTCTACCTACAAAATTGGAGTAATCTAATGCGGAGATTTGTAATTGTAATGAAGCATTTTCATTAGTATCCGGTGGGGCAACATGCGATAAAATAGTCTCAAACAACGCTTCCATGTTATCTGTGATATGGTTTTGGTCTAAGGTTGCAAAACCATTTAAGGCTGAAGCAAAAACTACCGGAAAATCTAACTGCTCTTCGTTGGCGCCAAGCTTATCAAATAAATCGAAAGTTTTATCAATTACCCAATCACAGCGTGAGCCTGGGCGATCAATTTTATTTATTACTACAATTGGTTTTAATCCAAGAGCCAGGGCTTTTCGAGTCACAAACCGTGTTTGGGGCATTGGTCCTTCAACCGCATCTACTAAGAGTAAAACACCATCAACCATGCCTAACACGCGCTCAACTTCGCCACCAAAATCAGCATGCCCGGGAGTATCTACAATATTGATACGGGTACCTTTATAGTTTAATGAAACATTTTTAGCTAAAATAGTAATACCACGCTCTTTTTCTAAATCATTACTATCCATAACGCGTTCAACAACTTGCTGGTGTGCGGAAAAAGTCCCCACTTGTTGTAATAATTTATCTACCAAAGTGGTTTTTCCATGGTCAACGTGGGCAATAATAGCAATGTTGCGTAAATTTCTCATTAACATATTTCTCTTAAAAATTGATTGGTGATATACTTATGTATTTGGAATAAAAGGAATGATTTTAACATAATTTGCATAACTACCGAGAATAGATTTAGTTTTCCCCTAGGGTTATTAATCATATAATAATTTAATCAATTAAATCCAACTTCTTTTTGATGTTTTATTCTGAGAATAGTTATTGTATTTAGTTCTTCATTGTAGTCATATAAAATTGCGTACCCAGATGAGCCGAATTCTAATAAATATAATCTAAATTCCCCAAAATACGTAAACGCTTTTGGAATGGTAGTTAATAAGGCTAATTTTTCTTCAAGCAATTTTGCCAGATTTTGGGCTGCAATTGGATTTTTCTCTGCTAAAAACGCATATACACGTTCAAAATCATTTATGAATTCATCTGTATAAACTATTTGTGGCATTTGGGTTTACCGGCAATTTTACCTTTTGACAAGTTACCCAGCCAAGTTTTGACTTCTTGATGATTAACATGCAATCCAGAGGCTTTATAATTAGCAAACGATAACCGAGCTTCTTCTAGAAACTCTAATTTTTTAGCTTGCGCCTTTAAATATTCTTTAGTTGCTTCACGAATTAAATATGAAATAGGTCGGTCATATAATTTTGCAATATAACTTAGTTGGTTAAAATCTTGTTCGTCAAATTTGGTCGGAATACATTTTGTTAACATCGTAATCTCCTGTATAATATATTTATACTGTATTGTACCATATAATAAATATGTTTATTCGTAAAACTGGTAATGAGCCGGGGCTGCCCCATGATAATTACTGCTCCACTATAGATAATAAACTTAAATAAAATAGGTGATTTTCGTCATAATTTTTGAAGATAATGCCATAAGTTTTTTAATTGGAGCGGGTAAGGACGCTGCACCTGAATTACGCGCCATTTCCTCATGTTTATTTTCATCAATTTTCATTTGTTGCACAATTGCTAGGCTCTTGGTGTCATTTTGAGGCAGCTCATGCAAATGGCTCTCTAAGTGATTGCCCACTTGGTGCTCTGTTTCTTCCAGAAAACCTAAATTCCATTTATCGCCCACACTCCCCGCTAGAACACCAATACTTAGGCTTGCGAAATAAAATAATGGATTTAATATACTAGGTTGTCCGCCTAGCTCATTAATGCGTTGTTTCGTCCATGCTAAGTGCTCTAATTCCTCAAATGCAGCATTTTCGAATGCGATACGCTTAGATTTATCTCTGGAAGTTAGCGCTTGCCCCTGGTAGAGAGCTTGGGCACAAACTTCTCCGCAATGATTCACTCGCATTAAGCCCAAAGAATGTTTTGTTTCATGGACTGATAATGGCATAGTTTCATCTATATTTGCATCCGGATGCGGACGCTTTGATATAGCAGCATTAGTCAAGGTTTTGAGGATCTTATCTGCTTCAATAATTAGGTTGTCAATCATTTTATTATTCACTAAACTTGCATTATTTATCATTTACCAGTTACAATTATACCATTTCCGTGACTGGGTAAGAGATTTAGAATTGGTTCGTACTCTTTAATCACTATAAAAGACGCATTAAATTGAAAGATTTTAGTAAGCGTTTAGATACTTATTATTAGTCATGGGTAATGTAAATATTTTCTTATAAAGGATTGATTGTCAATGGACTTAGAAAAAATAAGCGCCGGAAGTAATTTGCCGGAAGAATTTAATGTTGTTATTGAAATTCCAGCTAATTCAGCACCTGTTAAATATGAGATGGATAAAGAATCTGGAGCAATTTTTGTTGACCGTTTTGTCGGCACTGGTATGTCATATCCTGCTAATTATGGATTTATTCCCCATACCTTATCCGAAGATGGCGATCCAGCTGATGTAATTGTAATTACGCCGTATCCAGTGACGCATGCTGCTGTAGTAAAGTGTCGAGCGCTAGGGGTTTTACGCATGGAAGATGAATCTGGTATTGATGCCAAAATATTAGCTCTTCCAACTAAAAAAGCATGTGCTCTTTATTCTGAAATCAATTCCATAGAACAGTTGCCGCCTTTGTTAATTGAGCAGATCAAATACTTTTTTGAACATTATAAAGGCTTGGAAAAAGGTAAGTGGGTAAAAATTACTGGTTGGGAAGATGCAGCGGCCGCTAAAAAAGAGATTATTGATTCAGTCGCACGTTATAAAAAATAATTATGACGCAAGTACGTAAAAAAAGTAAAAGTAGTGCCGCTAAAAATATGAATTTGGCTAAATCTAAAACGCATAGCCGTGAAATAATTAGTATTCATCAATTTAGTAAGCTGGCTATGACGTTTTGGCTAGGTGGTACATGGATGGCGGGAATAGTAATATTCCCAGTCCTATTTAAAACCCTTGATCAAATTACTGCATCTGAAGTAGTTGGGCAAATATTGAATATTCAAGCATATATTGGAATCATTTGCCTGATTATTGCATTGGTTGAAGTAGTTGTTAATCATAAGTTATCGCTATTTACTACCAAAAGATTCTGGTATATAATATGCATGTTTTCAATTTTAGTGGTAAATTATTTTGCAATATTTTCTGTACTTGCCAATCTCCGAAGCCGGTTATCAACTATTGCACACAAGTTTATAGCTTTGCAAAATAATATTTTTGATTTTTGGCATTCTTTGTCAGCAGTATTATTTGTATTTATTTGTATATTGGGAGTGTTATATCTAATTGAAATGTGAGTAATTAATCTATATTTATGCTAAAATCTTGTAAATCCCAATATTACTAATATAGGTTCAAAGATAATATACTTGATTTTTATTAAAAAGTCCTTATTGTTATATACTGTTTAAAAATTTTTTAAGGTAGCTAAATGCATCTCACTCCTACACAAATAGTAAATGAATTAGATAAATATATAATTGGGCAAAATGCTGCCAAGAAAGCGGTAGCAGTGGCGTTGAGGAATCGTTGGCGGCGGCAAAATGTGGCTGAACCGCTAAAACATGAAATTGTACCCAAAAATATTTTGTTAATTGGTCCAACTGGAGTTGGTAAAACTGAAATTGCAAGAAGGTTAGCTAAACTTGCTGATGCGCCGTTTATTAAAGTTGAAGCTACCAAATTTACTGAAGTTGGTTATGTTGGCAAAGATGTGGACTCAATAATTCGTGATTTGACTGAGACGGCCATTAAGGATCATCGTGAGCGCGCTCAAAAACAAAATATAGAAAAGGCGCAAGAATTAGCTCATGAAAAGATTTTGGATATTTTACTTCCTCCAGCTAAAATGGGAAATAATGAAATAGTTGATAAAACTGAAAATCCAACTCGCAAAAAATTTCGGACTATGTTAAAGCAGGGGAAATTTGATGAGCGTGAGATAGAGGTTGAGGTTGAGGCGCCAAAAGCCAGACTTGAACTTATGGGTCCTCCAGGTCTTGAAGATTTAACTAGTCAAATTCAAAATATGTTTGAAAACAGTATTGAGACGAAAAAGAAAAAACGCAAATTAAAATTGAGCGAAGCTTTGAAGATTTTTACTGAAGAAGAATCAGCCAAATTAGTTAATGAGGACGAGATTCGAAGTAATGCCCTTAAAAGTGTCGAAGAAAACGGTATTGTATTTTTAGATGAAATAGATAAAGTCGCGGTAAGAAATGAAGGTGGTGGAATTGATGTTTCGCGTTCAGGGGTACAGCGTGATTTACTGCCATTAGTTGAAGGTACTACAGTATCTACTAAGTATGGAATGATTAAAACTGATCATATCTTATTTATTGCTTCAGGCGCCTTTCACTTATCTAAACCGTCTGATTTATTGCCAGAGCTGCAGGGTAGATTTCCTATTCGCGTTGAATTACATTCACTTACAGTAGACGATTTTGCTAAAATTTTAACTGCAACGGATGCTTGTTTAACTGAACAATACAAAGCATTATTAGCTACTGAATCTAGTGTACTTAATTTTGCTGACGATGGCATTAAGAAAATTGCTGAAATTGCTTTTCATGTAAATGAAAAAACTGAGAATATAGGGGCGCGTAGGTTATATACTATTATGGAAAAATTACTTGAGGATGCTTCATTTGCACCAGAAGAATATCCAAAAATAAATGTAACCAAGAAATTTGTGGAAAGTAAGTTAGGTAAAATTGCGCAATCTGAAGATTTATCACGTTATATTTTGTAATTAGTGGTAAAATCGGTCAATACGTTCGATATGGTTACTAAGGTGCGTTTTGAGCATGAATTATTTCAGGTTTTTAAAATATGAAGGAAGTTAATAGTTATGTCAGCCCAATCTCAAGCGGTATTTAGTCTTGACAAATTGTATGTCAAGGATATTTCATTGGAATTGCCCAATGCCCCCAAAATTTTTCTTAATCGTGAACAGCCAAATATTGAATTAAATATAAGCTTTAAATCTGAAGAGCTAGATGCTGGAGTTTACCAAACTATTCTTCATGCGGTTATTAGTGCTAAAATTGGCACGGAGCAAATGTTTCTAATTGAAATAGATCAGGCGGGAATTTTTCAGATGAAAAATATTCCACCTGAGCAAATGGAACTTTTACACAATATTGAATGTCCAAATATATTGTTTCCTTATTTACGGGAAGCCGTGAGCGATTTAAGTACGCGTGCAGGTTTTTTGCCGGTGGTATTAGCACCAGTTAATTTTGCATTTTTATATCAGCAAAAACAACAAGCACAGGCAAATAGTGCCACCAATACGATAAATTAGCCACATGTCTATTAGTGTTTTAGGTGCTGGCTCATGGGGATCTGCGTTAGCTATTATGATGAGCCATGTATCAGCGGTTACTTTATGGAGCCGTAATTATGATCAGGTCTTGTGTATTAATAAAAAACGAATTAATTCTCAGTATTTAGATGATATATTATTTCCCGCTAATATTACAGCCACTACTGATTTTGGCGATGCACTTAATTCTGAGCTAATTATAATTGCTCTTCCAACTAGTGCGTTACGTAATGTAATGTTGCAGATTAGCCAAGAAGGTAAGAGAGCAATTATTCCCGATATTATTTGGGCATGCAAGGGGTTTGAGTTAAATTCTGGTCTTTTGCCACATCAAATTGTGCATGAAGTGTGTCCCCAGTTATCTAATGTGGGCGCTCTTCTTGGTCCGTCTTTTGCTAAAGAAGCGGCCCTTGGGTTGCCAACAGCGGTTAGTTTAGTTAGCAATGATTTATTGTTTATTGCAAAATGGATACAGCATTTAAAAGCTATTCCTAATTTTAGAATCTATGCTAATTGTGATGTTATTGGTTCAGAAGTAGGAGCTGCAGTTAAAAATATTATGGCAATAGCTGTCGGTATTGCTGACGGGTTGAATTTGGGTAATAATGCCAGATCAGCATTAATTACGCGAAGTTTGAATGAATTGGGGCTGTTAATTATAAAACTTGGAGGATGTTTTGAAACAGTTTATGGATTAACCGGGGTTGGGGATTTGATTCTAACTTGTACTGGTGATTTATCCCGCAATAGAAATGTTGGCTTGCAGTTAGCTAAAGGATATAAAATTGATGCAATTTTAGCCCAATTGGGGCATGTTGCTGAAGGAGTTAATGCTGCTTTGGAAGTATATAAAATGAGTATTAATTTAGGTTTAGAAATGCCAATTATTAATACAGTATATAGGATTATTTATGAAAATGCTAATATTGTGGATAGTGTAAATAGTTTAC
>JAGOUD010000104.1 GCA_018061465.1 Burkholderiales bacterium | reverse complement strand
GGATAAACTCAGCACCATCGGTTAGTAATAAAGTGTCTCAACAAATATTAATTAAGGAAAAAATTGAAAAGCTTGCTACTAGCGCCTGGAATTGCGTTTATAATATAAAAAAACCGGAAGTATTCAATAGTGAAAAAAAAGAAGCTAAGGTTCATCGTGTGGGCTCTTTTGGGGTAAATAAATATGAGTTAGAAAAAGATAGTGTTGACCGAGCTAGGGCTTATATTGAGGAGGAAATAATTAAAGATGATGATACGGGTAAAGATAGTTGGATTCTTGATTCACGCATTTTAGATGGAAACCATGAAAAAAAGGTTTTTGAGCGCCATCTTAAAATTTTAACTATAGCCGTTCATCAAATAAATAAAGATAGAGAAAACAAGAATATTAAAGGTAGAGTAAAATTTATTGGTACGCATATTCCAACTACAAAAAAAGGATTTCGTGTGGGAGCTTCTGTTTATGATCCGATACACCCCTTGGGACATAAAAATTTAACTCCCTTTAAGTCTAGGACATATAGCTTTGATTCATCAGACTATGATGCACAGTTAGATGTTAATAAAGAGTCTAATCCCGCTGCCATTAATAATATTATCATAGAGATAAAGGATAGGGCATCAATGCTGGTGGAGTTAAAGGAATTACTGAAGCAAGAAATCTGTGATAACGTACAACTTAGTAATGGTCAAGAAAAATATATGTTATTATGCTTAGTGGATAAAGCTATTGAATTGCTAAGTAAACCTAATCTTAATTTTGGTGAAGGGCTACTTTATGATACGCTGTTGACTATTTTAGCTAAATATATTCCAAATAACTATCATGTTCTTTTAGGTTGTGTCTCGGCTAAAGATCGGACTACTATGGAAGTGGCTTTAATGAATGCCCTTATGCCATTGATTGAAGATATTATCTCCGGAGAAGATAGTAAGGAACTTAATCAGTTTTTCAATAATATTACTCCATATAATCAAATTAATGTAAAATTTTTAACTCCTGAACAAATTGCCAAATTTATAGATAATTATGATGATAAGGACAATTTATACTTCTCCAATAGAATGAATACTGGCATAACTACTAATATTAACCCCTTTGAAATGTTGGGGTGGGTAAAACCGTTACTCTATCATCCAAAATTTGCTATTTACGGCAAAGATCATCCTGGGGCGTAATAAAGCTTATCGCAGTTCTTCTTACTTGGATTCAAATACTTCTGGTATATTATAGTTTTATATGATAGAATTCTTCCTTTTAGTAACACTAATTGAATGAAAAAGGATAAGATAACAATGCCTCATATTGCCATAATAATCCCCGCGTATAATGAAGAGTTAACTATAAAAAATGTAATTTTAGATTTTTATCTCCAATTATCGAGCACTAATTATAATTATATAATATATATAGTTGATAATAATTCTACAGATAAAACTAACCAAATAGCTAAACAAATAATTGAAGAATCTGCTATTCCCGCACAAATTATTTTTGTAAAAAGACAAGGTAAAGCTAATGCAGTACGCGAAATATTTAGACTGGTTGAGGCTGATATATATATTATGATTGATGCTGATTCTACTTATTGGGCAGAAGATATTAATAAATTTATTGAGCCGATTATTAATCATAATATGGATATGGTAATTGGAGATCGGATATCGAGCGGGGTTTATAAACAAGAAAATAAACGCTCTTTTCATGATATAGGTAACTTATTAGTTAAGCGATTAATAAATTTTATTTTTAACTCTAAACTTAATGATATTATGACTGGGTACCGTGGCTTTAGTAGAAGATTGGTAAAATCATACCCTATAATATGCGAAGGGTTTGAGCTGGAAACTGATATGACAATTTTTTGTTTAGCACATAAATTTAATGTGTGTGAAGTACCTATAAAATTTACTGATAGACCATGTGGTAGTGTCTCGAAATTAAATACCTTTAGTGATGGATTTAAAGTGATTTTAACTATATTTAATTTATTTAGAAATTACAAACCTTTGCAATTCTTTGGTATTATTGGCGTTATTTTATTTTTATTAGGGTTAGGGGTGGGTATACTCCCAATAGCAGAATATATAAAATTTCACTATATTTATCGATTACCTAGCGCGATTTTATCAGTAGGAATTATAATATCTTCGTTCTTATCATTTTCAATTGCTCTTATTTTAGATAGTGTGAGACGAGATCAGAATATTAATTTTGAATTACATCTGTTAAACCAGAAACATACTACCCGCTATAGCGGGCTGCACACTTGTTGAGGTGCTACTCCAGCTTGTTGCACATCAGTCCAAATAATTTTCTGCCTGCTACAGCTACCAATTTTATTAATAGGGATATGATCTTCTAGAAGTTGATTAAGGAGTGATACATAAAATAGACGCCCTGGCTGAATATCAAATATACACTGATTAGCCTTACAATAACTTTCCATTTTATAAAATTTATAGGAACGATATGCGGTTAATACTAATGATCCACCATAAAATAAGCCGCTATTAATAACAATCATAAAAATTAAAAATGGAGTAAATTTTCTATGCTTATTATTATGTAAGTAGAAAATAATCAAGCCAATACTTGGTAAGAGTACTATTTGTGGTGAGTATTTAGCCCAGGATAACGCTGGATTCATGGCTATGGTAATTATTAATATTATAGTCATACTTAATAATATTTGTACCATCTTATCATTTTTTAAATTATTTAAATTACTCCAGAAATATTTTATACTCCAGTAAATACTCGTAAGCATTATTATTCCAAAAAATGGTCCTAATGCCCCTAACGCAGTATCAGTACGTACAAATGGTTTAATACTGGGTACAAATAAATTATCGGCTTCCATAGGGTATGGCGTAAAATATGAGATAATGAATAAGAGCAATTTGGGCAATTTTACATAGCCGCTAACTTCATTAAATACATGATCCGTATGGTTTCCCATAATAGGCCATAAAATGTTTCGTTGGTAAATAAGATTTTGGATATAAGGATGCCATCCAAAGTAAAGAATACCAATAATTAACCAGAAAATTAATCCTAAATAGGACTTAGGTAATTTGTTATATATACACCAATGTATTATGGTAGGAATCAAAATAATTATACAGCTAAATACTAACCCAGTAAATTTTAGATTGGCCAGCAAAATAAAACTAATAATAGTATTGATTAGCCAAAAATAATGCATATTTTTCGATATGCTCATATTATAATTATTATATTTAAATTGTATATTTTGTGATGAAGTGGATGTGCTGCTAGGTATGTTACCAAAGACATACCCTAGTGTACTAAAGAGTAAAATTGTAAAACAATACAGTAAATTACCGTCAATATAAAAGCTTTGAAGTTGACTAAGTGCAATGGGGTTTAGAGTAATATAAAGAGTGATAATTAAATTAGATTTAAGGTTGAGATTACATAATTGATTTAATGCCATAAATGTAATGCTAGAACAATATAATGCAAAAAGAATATTAATAATTTTACCTACCTGAATATGGGAAAATGCCATGCTAAAACTAGCAGCAAGTAGTTCGCTTGCGATAGGGAAGGTTTTTGTTTGATGGAATTGATCATATACAGTATCTAAATTAAATGGGCTATATAATGGGTTCCACCCATTTTTTACTAATATAATGGTCTCTTGGTGGTACCATCTGCCATCTCCAGCTTTATCAAATAAAATCCATGAATATAATCCGGATAATAATATAATTAATAAAATAATTCCCCAATATTTAGCTAATTTTGCCATAGGGTAACTCTTATTTAATAAAATATTAGATATAATCAAACTTATTAATAATGAAGTGGGTAAAATGCTGTGTAAATATAAAGTGTTATTTAGAATAAAATATATTTGAAATAGGGTAAGGGTTATGATAAAGAAAGTACCCATGAATATAGCATATATCAGAGATATATTTAATAATGATAAATATTGAGATGGTTTTTGTTGAGTATAATATTCCATAAATTTTATCTAACACTTTTATAATTTTGTATAAAGAAGGAATTTTATCATAATTTAAAAGAAGGATTCTTTGAATTATGGTAAAATATGAACTTAGAACCTGTTTAGGTTCTAAGTTCATTAATATAATATTTAAGGTTCCTATGCATCAGCATATTAAGACTTTTCGCGTTCGTTTCTGTTCTACACTTTTATGGTTAATTATGGGGATATATTCGATAATAATTTTTTTTATTGCCGTGATAGTCCTACCATTTCCAGCCCGGGTGCGCCATAAAATTATCATCAGCTGGACATGGCTATTTAATTTTTGTGCGAAAAATATTTGTGGGGTTAAATACCAGGTTTTTGGTAAAGAGTATATTATGAATTTTCCTGCTATAATTGCGAGTAATCATCAATCTATGTGGGAGACATTATGTTTTAGCCAGATATTTCCTCAGCACGTATGGGTGTTAAAAAATTCACTATTAAAAATCCCTTTTTTTGGTTGGGCATTGAAAATATCGGCACCAATTGGAATTGATCGTAATATTGGTGGGGAAGCAATAAAAGAGGTGCTGACCCAGGGACTTGATCGGTTTAAACAAGGGTTCTGGATTATGACTTTTCCAGAAGGTACGCGATTATTGCCTACACAAAGAAAACAATATAAAACTGGTACAGCACGGCTTGCATTATTATTAAATGCGCCGGTGTTACCAGTTGCTCATAATGCCGGATCATGTTATCCTAATGCTGGTTTGTGCTTATATCCGGGATTAATAACGGTTAAAATTTGTCCACCAATTTATTCGTCTGCAGATGGTGATGTTATCCACTTTACTAAACAAATATCTAATGCTATTAATGCTGAGTTAGACAAAATGGATGCGGGATATAGTTATATAAATTAGGAGGTAAGCATATTTTGAATGCATTTGATATAATTAAAATAGTTGCAATTATCTGTGCTGTTGCTGTAGTTATTTATTTTTGGCGACACTTTTCTTCAGAAAAATTAACTAAGGTTGAGCAAGTTAAAATTGCTTTTATTGGGTTTATCTCTAATTTGCTAGATACTGTAGGTATTGGAAGTTTTGCAGTTATTGTTGCTATGCGTAGAATGCTTAAAGTAATGCCTGATGATGCTAAATTAATAGGTAGTATGAATATTCAAGCTGTAATAACGGCATTAGCACAAATGTTAATTTTTTTGCATTTTATTGAACTGGATCTAACTACTATGTTAGTTTCTATAGTCATGATTACTATAGGCGGTTTTTTATCAGGATTAATTGCTGTTAGAGTTAATCGAAAAATAATGCATAATGCAATGTTAGGTGCGTTTATTATAACGGGAATTTTATTGTTTTTAATTCAATTTAATATATTGGAATTTGCCAGCACAAGTCATGCAATAATTGGAGCCAGATTAATTGCGTTTGCAATTTTTATGTTAATTGCAGGTATGCTCCCAGCATTTGGAGTAGGATATTATTCTCTAGTTAAAACTAGCATTTTTCTTTTTGGAGTAAATCCAATAATAGCATTTCCAATTATGGCAGCAGCAAGCGCTTACCAAATGCCTGTTACGGCAGTAACGTTTATTAATAAGAAAAAATTTTACGCTCAAAGTTCGATATTGCTGACTATTTTTGGTTTAGCTGGAGTTTTTATTGCTGCGCCGTTAATTAGTAAAGTAGATCCCTATACTTTAAAGTGGATTTTGTTAGCTGTTGTAATTTATAATATTATTACTATAGCGATGACCAAAGTTTCTCCTACTACTGATTAAAATTATCCCCTCACTATTGGTGAGGGGATAATAAGAGTTACTTTTTTTTAGCTCTTGTAATTAGTGGCTTCTTACGTTCTTCAGTATTTATTGTTCTGAGGATAATTTCAGCCTCATCAAATGGTACCGAGATAAAGGAAAAGTTATCGAGAATCCTTACATCGCGTACTTTGCGTGCAGGCGTTTTACACTGGGTATGCAATAATTCCAGCAGTTTTTTAGGAGTATAACCGTCACGTTTGCCAAGCGCAACAAATAAACGCGTTTGATCGTCTAGTTTTTCTGAATAGTCAAAGCGCTTATTACTAGCATCATGTCCACTATTGTTGGTATATTCCGAAGCATAACTTTGTGGTAAAAAGTCATCACCATAAGCATGACGGAGTAAGGCAGCGGTTACAATTTCTGGATTATTACTTGCTAAGATGGTTTTAGCTAACTCCATATACTCAGCATAATCATTTTCGTTAATGATTTCATTAACACACGCTTCTAGAGTTTCTTTTTTAGCATTAATTACTTCGTTTACTGTTGGCGCTAGCTGACGTTTAATATTAGTTTTTGTCATTTTTTGAATACGCGTTAACTGATAAGCATCTTTACGGGTAATAAATGTAATGGCTACCCCTTTATTTCCCGCTCTTCCAGTTCTCCCGATCCGATGAACGTATGATTCAGCTTCTTGGGGAACTGAATAATTAATCACATGAGTTAAATTATTTACATCAATACCCCGAGCAGCAACATCTGTTGCAATTAATATATTTATTTGTTTGCTTTTAAATGCAGCTAATGTTTTGTTGCGGTTTGCTTGGTTAATATCCCCATGTAGAGAATCAACTAAATAGCCGCGTGATTTTAAACGTTGAGTAATATCATCAGTTTCGTGTTTAGTTCTAGCAAAAATAATTCCATAAAATTCACGTTCAAAATCAAGTACTCTACATAAAGTGTCAAATTTTTCTGATTCGCGAATTTCAAAATAAATTTGCTCGGTTAAATCTGTAGTTGCCTCTACATTTTCAACTTTAAGGATTTTAAATTCATTCATGTATTTTTTAGCAATTTTTAAAATTGAAGATGGCATTGTTGCCGAGAAAAATAACATTTTTTGTTGTTGATTAGTTTGTTGTAAAATTTCTTCAATTGCATCAACAAATCCCATATTAAGCATTTCATCAGCTTCATCAAGTACAAAGTATTCTAAATTGGTTAAATCAAGAACATTACGTTCTAATAAATCAATAATTCGTCCTGGAGTACCAACAATAATATCTGCCCCACGTCGAATGTTTTTTATTTGTTGTTCAATAGATTGCCCGCCATAAACTGGGTATACTTTTAAAGTTTTATTGCTAATTAATGAATAAATCTCATCTGAAACTTGATTGGCTAATTCCCGAGTTGGGGTAAGAATTAATGCCTTAGTTATACCATTATCGGGTATTAAGGTTTCTAAAATAGGAATTGCAAAAGCGGCAGTTTTTCCGGTACCAGTTTGAGCCTGCCCGATAATATTGGATTTTTGTTTCAAAAATTCTGGAATAACCAAAGCCTGGATTTTACTAGGCTCTTCAAAACCTTTTTTATTTAACATTTCAACCATGGCTGGGCTAATTCCCAATTCCGCGAAAGTTTGATTGTGTTCTGACATATTATATTTACCTTTAAATTAATTATAATTATATACTCATCGTCTTTGAATCCGGGACGTTGTCGAACTTTATAAAAAGCTCCTTATGTACTTTACGTACACTGCGTAGCCTTTTATTGCAGTTCTCCTAGCCCAGAATCCAAATACTTTGAGTATTAACATTTAGTCCGACTTTCAGTTACGAGCAGTATATACT
>JAGOUD010000103.1 GCA_018061465.1 Burkholderiales bacterium | reverse complement strand
GAGTATACATTGTCACCAATTTTTCCCATCATTAATAAACCCCTAATATTATAAATTTATCTATTAGTTTTAATAATAGTGTACAATAGCGTTGTTTATAAATACCTATTATTTTTATAGAGGTTGTTATGTATAAAAAAATTATTATTAGTTGTATCGCTTTGTTCCTAATTGCTATTAGTATTATTGGTTGTTCAAGTACTAAGGAGCCTTCAGAAAAAAGTCCAGGGTTCTTACCTGATTATAGTTTGTTAAAGCCCATTAAATCTGACGATAAAGATGTTAAGGGATACTATTACCGCAATCCTAATATTGAACGCAGCAATTACACTGCAGCTATGATTGCTCCAGTTATATTATATCAGCCGCCAGGGGTTGAAAGTAGTGTGAAAATCTCAGAAGCTCAGATTGAAGCTGCGCGCTTGAGTATCGAATCGGGCATTAAACAAACTGTATCTAGAAAAATTGCTCTTACTAATAAGCCCGGCAAAGGTGTGGCAAAAGTAAGTGTGGCAATTACTGGTGCAATTTTGGAAGGTGATGGGTTTAGACCAAGATACTTGCTACCAATTTCAGCAATAATACAACTTACCTCAGTTGCAGTTGGCTTAAATAATAAAAAGCCAGTTTTAGTAATAGAAACTAAAGTAACTGATAGTCAAACTAACCAATTAATCAGTGCTAGTATGACTACGATTAGTGGTGATAAATTTAGAACTGAAGCTTCCACTCCAGGGGAATTCCAAAAGTTGGCAAATACTTGGGTTGCTAAATCAATGGCATATTCAGCAGAGCATTAATTATTTACAGTGAGTACTTTATTTAAGTAAAAAGTACATTGCTGTAAATCATATAAATTATCTAAACCGCCAGTTCATTTAAACGAAATTGGCGGTTTAAGTAAACTTATTACCTGTTACACCTACTTCCCCCACATATTAAAGAGCCCTTTTAATTACACTCACGAGTAGTATATTCTCTGTAGTTTTCTAATTGGTATGTTATAATTCAACTATATGAAAATTGATGAACAGAAATTAACTATCCGGCAGGCAACATTAGTTAAGTATCCAGCTAATTTGCCAGTTAGTGGGCAAATTGACCACATTAGGCAGCTTGTATTAAATAATCAAGTAGTTATTGTTTGTGGAGAGACTGGTTCTGGCAAAACTACTCAATTACCTAAACTATTATTTGAATTAGGCTTTGCCGATAAGGGTATTATTGGGCACACTCAGCCACGTAAAATTGCGGCTAAGACTGTGGCTAAAAGAATTGCAGAGGAACTTAATAACCATGATATAGTGGGCTATAAAGTTAGGTTTATTGATAAAATAAAACAGCAAACTTGTATTAAACTAATGACCGATGGCATTTTGCTTCAAGAAATTCAGACCGATAAAAAGTTGCGTAAATATAGTGCTTTAATTATTGATGAAGCTCATGAACGTAGTCTTAACATTGATTTTATTTTGGGTTATTTAAAAACTATTCTGTCTAAACGTACCGATTTAAAAATAATTATTACCTCAGCCACTATTGATAATGTGAAATTGTCCAAGTTTTATAATAATGCGCCCATAGTTATGGTTGAAGGCAAAACTTACCCCGTAGATATTATTTATCAACCATTAGACGCAGTCGATAAGGAAATTATTAATATAAATCAAGCTGTTTATGCTGCAATTAATGCTTGTTTTAGTATTGAACTGGGGAGTGTATTAGTTTTTTTACCCGGAGAACGTGAAATTCGTGAATGTATTCATTTTCTTAAAAAAAGCTCTTTACGTAATCATTTAATTTTACCATTATTTGCTAGACAAAATGAAACTGATCAAAATAAGGTGCTCTCTAGTGATGGGGCATTAAAAATAATACTTACGACCAATGTAGCTGAAACTTCGCTTACTATACCAGGTATTCGCTTTGTAATAGATAGTGGTTTAGCCAGAATTAAACGCTACAATACCCGCAATAAAGTTGAGCAACTCCAAGTGGAAAGTATTTCTAAAGCCAGCAGTAAACAACGTTTAGGTAGAGCAGGTCGGGTAAGTCATGGAATGTGTATTCGCTTATTTAGTGAGGATGAGTTTAACCTTCGGCCTGAATTTAGCGACCCTGAAATTTTAAGAAGCAATTTAGCTAATGTAATTTTAAAGCTAACCAGTTTTCATTTAGGTAAGATTGAAGATTTTCCTTTTATGGATAAGCCGGATAATAGAGCATTTAATGATGGCTTTAAAACTCTTGTACAATTGCAAGCATTAGACACGCATAACCGAATTACTCCATTAGGGCGCAAGCTTTCACAAATTCCGCTAGATTGTAATTTGGCACGGATGTTAGTTGCTGCACATGATTTAGCCTGCTTAACTGAAATATTAATTATTGTTACGTATTTAGCAATTATTAATCCACGTGAATATATAGCTGAGTTTCAGCAATTAACGCGCACGCGGCATCAGCTCTGGGAAGATAAGCAATCTGATTTTATTGCTATTTTAAATTTGTGGCACTGGTATCATCATGAGGTACTACATAATTCTAAAGCTAAATTACTGGAGAAATGCCGCTATCAGTTTGTGTCATTATTACGCTTACGCGATTGGCATGAATTACATGGGCAATTAAAAGAGATTGTGCATAATTTAGGCATGGTTGAGAATAAGGAGCCTGCAAGTTACGCACAAATTCATCAAGCCGTGCTTAGTGGCTTATTAAATAATATTGGGCAAAAAGATCTGGTTGAGAATTTCTATCACGGTACCAATAGCAAAAAAATTTTTATTCATCCCAGTAGCTTTATTGATAAGCCAAAATGGATGGTTTCAGCTAATTTAATGCAAACTACCCGTTTATATGCCAGAGATAATGGGTATATTGAACCAATATGGGTATTGCCTTTTATCTCCCATTTAGTAAAACACACTTATGCTAATGAACATTGGGAGAAAAAAAGAGGCGAGGTAGTTGCCAGCCGATCGAGTTTATTTGGCGGGTTAATTTTAGAAAAAAAACTAGTCGGCTTGGGGCAGATTAACCAATCATTAGCACGTGAGCTATTTATTAAACAAGGGTTAGTGACTGGAGAATTAACTACTCAGTATTCTTGGCTTTTACATAATCAAAATGTAATTAAAAATATTGAAAAATTAGAAGATAAATTGCGCTTATCGCTACTAATGATAGAGGATGAATTATTTGAATTTTATAATAATGTTCTGCCAGAAGATGTCTATGATATACCGAGCCTTGAGTCATGGATTAAAAATAATAGAGCAGATCAATGCGGTACCTCTTCTAATGCTGAATATTTAAAATTAAATCAAGAGCAGTTTATTGCTAAATTTACTTCACAATTGGCAAGTGTTGGGTTGTATCCTAACTTTATAATTGTGGGTAGTGAAAAAATTCGCTTAAAATATAAATTTAATCCAGGCAGCCCTGATGATGGTATGAATGCTATAATTTATCTTAATCAGCTAAACCGACTTAATCCAGCAGTATTTAGCTATTTGGTACCTGGGTTACTTCGGGATAAAGTTACTTTTATTTTGAAAGCTTTGCCTAAAGCAATACGGATGGTTGTTAATCCAATTAATGAATTTGTTACTAGATTTTTAGAGCAGGTAACTAATTATGAGATAGATATAGCATTAGTTTTAGCTCAATATATCTCCCAGGAAAAAGGCTCTGTTATTACTCACCATATGATTAATCAAATTAAATTACCTCCGCATTTGATTTGTCATTTTCAGATTATGGATCAAAAAGAAATAATTGCCGGTAGTGATGATCTAATCGAGTTAAAATCTAGTTTGAGTTCGCGGATTAACCAGATGGTGAGCGTTTTGCGCCATGAGCATGAAATGCTGGATATTAAGGGCTGGGTTGATCAGTTAACTACGGTTTTTAATGAGGTAAAATTAAAGCGGCAGAATCATGAAATTGTTGCTTATATTAGTTTGATCGTTAAAAATGATCAGGTTAATTTAGCTGTTGTGGATGAATTAAGCAGCGCACAGAAAAATAGTCAAAAAGGGCTATTTCGCCTAGTTAAGTATCAATTATCGGAGCAAATAAAATATTTAGAGCATAAGAAATTTACTAATTTTAAACAAATTGGTATCTATTTTGCGGATATTTACACTCTAGATAAATTATTTAAAGATAGTATCAATCAGGTTTTAAAAATGTCGATAGATTTAACTAGTTTTCCGCGAACTGAAATGGAGTTTTTAAAATTATGTAGCGTAAGTAAAAATTGTTTTGGAGAAAATAGTTTACTCTTAGCAAATGTTCTTCACGATACGGCTAAATTATATCATCAGGTAAAACTTAAAATTAAAGATCATCCACTGCAACCACAAATTATTTTACAACTAGATGATTTACTCTACCCGGATTTTTTGTGTTACATAGATTTTTTGTTGCTGGAAAATTATCCTCGTTATTTACAGGCAATATTAATTCGGCTAGATAAATATATGTTAAATAAAGAACGTGATCAAAAATTGCAGACAGAAGTAGATGAGTTATATGAAGCGTGGTATAATTATGTAGATGGCTTGGAAAATAAGGGTAGAATTATCGCTAAAGCTGTGTATGATTTTAAATATAAGGTTGAAGAATTGCGGATATCATTATTTGCTGTAGAATTAAAGACGCGCTATAAGGTTTCGGCCAAACGTCTATGGCAAGAATTAGAAGCTTTTCCTGAATATATATAAGGTAGTAAATATGACAAAAGTTTTAACTCTAGCACATTATTATACCCGACCTGAGGTGCAGCAAATGGCTGATAGGGTGGGTGATAGTTTAGATTTAGCGCTATTTGCTAAAGAGTCTAATGCGGATGTGATTGTCTTAGCCGGAGTACGTTTTATGGCAGAAACAGCTAAAATGATCAATCCCAAAGCTCGGGTGATTTTACCTGATTGGGGGTCAACTTGTTCATTAGTTACCATGACAGATGTAGCTAAATTAAAAACTTGGCGTGAATCTTATCCAGAGCATGTGCATGTAGCGTATATTAATTCTTCGGCGGAACATAAAGCCGTGGCCGACTGGACGGTTACTTCCCGCAATGTAGAAGATATTATTGCCCATATTTATGCACAAGGTCGTGAAGTAATTTATTCTCCAGATCGTAATATGGGAGCATATTTAAATTTTCAACATGGCTATAATATGCCCTTATGGTCTGCAGTTTGTGAAGTGCATGATAAGTTTAATAAACAAGCACTAGATGAAATATTTGCCCAAATTAAGGGAGAGAAATATTTAATTGCTCATCCTGAAAGCCCGCTGCCTGTGCTACACCAGTCTGATTATATCGGTTCAACATCGCAATTATTAAATTGGGTAAAAAATTATTCAGGCGATAAATCAGCTGTGATTTTAGTGGCAACTGAAGATGGAATCTTATATAATATGCATAATGCTCGTCCGGATCTAATTATTCAACAAGCGCCGATTTATACAGGATGTAAATGTAATTCATGTCCATATATGAAGCTAAATACTACTGAAGCAGTTAGAGCTGCGCAAAACCAGACTGGCGGTATAGAAATTGATTATTTAAGTCAGGAAACTATGGAGCGAGCTATTATACCTATTAAGCGCATGTTAGCTTTTAGCGCATAATACTCATAGTCTTGGGATCTTGGACTTTGAACATGGTACGGTATCATATCTTACAAAATGTTCCTAATGTGTTTTATATTGAGAATTAATGTATACTACATATCAAAAAAAAATTATTATAACTAATGTTTGCTTAATTATATTTATCAATGCCTTAAGTTTGGGGATGGTCACTCCAGTATTTCCCGAATTAATTCTTAATACTACTTCCAATGGGTTAGTTTTTAATAGCAATATTTCTCAGGCGCTTATGTATAGCTTATGTGTTTCAGCAGTTCCAATGGCGAGTATAGTTGGTACACCAGTTTTTAGTGCTGTAGCTGAAAAACATAAGCGTATGAATATAGTGCTCTATGGACTATTTGGGTGTTTGCTTAGTTATGTTATAGCAAGTGCTGCTATATTAACTCATGATGCATGGCTATTCTTAATTAGTCGGGTAGTAAATGGCATATGCGTTGGAACTTTTGCGGTAACGAATATCTTGATTAGCGACATTAGTTTTGATGCTAAAGAACGAACATATAATTTTAAGTTGGGTATGCTGTATAATTTAGCGGGTAGTATAATTGGTCCGGTTATGAGTTTAGCTGCCATGAAAGTTAAAGTAGCTAATCCACTTATCCATTCGTTATTAATGCCCTATATTGTTGCCTGCGGGCTATTTGGTATGAGTATAATTGGCACCATTTATTGTTATCGGCAAATAAGTGCTAATTATAAGTTAGAAGATATTATTTTAGTTAATGATGAGTTTGAAATAAAGGAAGTCTTTAACTCAGTTAAATTTATGTTTCAATCTTCTAAATGCCGGCTGGTAGCTATTGTTTTTACGGTTTATCAATTTGCCAATGGGCTATTTGTTCAAGGATTACCTGCGTATTTAGCTAAATACTTGAGTTATACTCCAGTACAATTGAGTTATTTGATGATTGCTATATCTATGACTATTATGGTTAGTACTTATATATATGACAAAATTGAATGGCTGACCGATATTAATAGTTATCAATGGCAGCTCAAAGTAGCCATGCTATTTGTTGGAATAATTAATATTGTTATTTTTAGCATTGGTCATTTTATACGCCCACCTGATATACAGATATATCATCATGCTATTTTTTGGGTAGCATTTATGATCATTTATATGTTAACCCCAATTTTTAAATTTTCTTTTAATGAATTATTTGCTAATTCTGTTGAAGGAAAAGATTTAGCTATAGTTATGGGTAGTATGCCGCAAATTAGTCAAGTTGGCGGATTTTTATCGGGGATATTAGTTGGAGTACTTCTAACTTATAAAGACATTTTGCTCTTTTCTGGTATAAGTTATATGCTGGCGTTTATTTTGTTAATTTATTATTTTTATCGGCATAATACATATCTTTATAAAGATATGTAAATAGGGACAATCTGTTAAAATCATTGTTTAGCCGGAGCTGTTTAAATAAACAGGTAAGGCTAATAGACTAAAATATTTGTTATTGGGCGAGTTAAATTTATGTTGCAACAACTAATTTTGGATCTGTATAATGCAGAGATTATTAAATTTGGTAAAATTACCCTAAAGTCAGGTAAAGAATCGTATATCTATGCTGATGTCAGGACTACTATTTCTTACCCGCAAATTTTTCGGCAAATTTGTGATTTGCTATATTCTCTTATGAAAGACTTAAAATTTTCTCATATTTGTGGAGTGCCGTATTCAGCACTTACCTTCGCCAGTGGTATAGCTTATGCTCATAATATACCAATGCTGTTAAAACGTAAAGAGGTTAAAGGATATGGCACCAAAAAAATTCTCGAAGGAGAGTATAAGGCTGGAGATAATTGTTTATTAATTGAAGATGTAGTAACTTCTGGCGCTAGTTTACTTGAGACAATTACCACTCTTGAGGATCATGGAATTAAAGTAACCGATATTTGTATTTTGATTGATCGTAATCAAGGTGGGGTAGAGCATCTGGAGAGTCATGGTTATAAAGTACACAGTATTATGAGTTTACCTGCTATTATTGATATATTATATCAAGGCCATAAAATTACCTTAGCAGATAAACAACAAGCAGAACT
>JAGOUD010000102.1 GCA_018061465.1 Burkholderiales bacterium | reverse complement strand
GTATAATACTGGCATTGTTATACTTAATATACATACTTGAAAGTCTTAAATTCATGACTAAATACGATTCAATAATAATCGGTGCCGGAGCTGCTGGATTAATGTGTGCTTACACTATAGCGTTAAAGCAAAAAAAAGTTGCACTATTTGACCATAGCCCTAAATTAGCTGAGAAAATTCGTATTTCTGGGGGTGGACACTGTAATTTTACTAATTTATATACTAAGCCCGAATGCTATATTTCAGAAAATCCATATTTTTGTATTTCTGCTTTATCCCGCTATACGCCACAGCATTTTTGCGAACTATTAGATAAATACAATATTACTTATCATGAAAAAACTTTAGGACAGCTATTTTGCAATAACAAATCTGAAGAAATTATTAATCTCTTAGATTTTTTATGTGCTAGTAATCACGTACATCGCAAAATGAGTGTCACCATTAACCACATAGAAAAATCTTCCACAGGCTTTATGGTAAACACAACTATTGGAGATTTTTATACTGAAACATTAGTCATTGCTAGTGGCGGATTATCAATTCCTCAAATCGGGGCAAGCCCATTTGGTTATAATATTGCTCAACAATTTGGTTTAGCGGTTATTCCTCCCAAACCAGCACTAGTTCCACTGACATTAATGCCTGATCTCCTTAATTTCTTTTCACCACTATCGGGCATATCATTTTCAAGTAAAGTATCAACATATAATATTAGTTTTGAAGAAAATTCTTTACTAACCCATAAAGGTCTAAGTGGTCCCGCAATCCTACAAATATCATCCTACTGGAACCCAGGCGATAATATAAAAATAAATATGCTGCCACACTTGCAATTACACACTATCTTGGAACAAAATAATCATAATCTCTCAGAAAATTCAAATAGAAATAAATTATTAAGTAATTTTTTGCATGAGTTTTTTCCATCACGCCTAGCAGATAGCATCTGCAAAATGATCCAAATTAATAAACCTATCAATCAATTATCTAAGGCAGAAATCATCAAAATTAGTGAATTTATTCATAATCTGACTATAAAGCCCTCCGGAACATTGGGCTACAAAAAAGCTGAAGTCACTAAAGGTGGAGTAAATACTAAGTATCTTTCTTCAAAAACCATGCAAGCCAATGCAGTTAATGGGCTATTCTTTATTGGCGAGGTGGTTGATGTAACCGGGTGGTTAGGCGGATACAATTTCCAATGGGCATGGGCATCTGCTCATGCTTGTGGTAGCAGTATCTAGAACATAATTTTCACCATTCATAACGGATAAGGCATAAGCAATTGATAAGAATCATATATTCTCATAACCCATGAACTTTATTGCCATATATATAGGTTGCAGCAACTACTCTATCATCCCCCATTGTGGTATATGAAAATAAATAATCAAGCAAATTAAAAATACTTTCTAGACGGTAGTTTAAGAGTGGATTACGCTGTGGATCAAGTACAATAAAATCGGCTTCTTTACCCACTTCTAAAGAACCAATATATTTATCTAAGCCCAACGCTTGAGCGGTACCTAATGTTGCGGAAAACCACCGCGTCAATGTCTCCAATTTAAATGAATTAAGCATTGATACTTTATATGCATCATCCATAACCCGAAACATAGATAGACTATTTCCTGCGGCCCAATCTGAGGCAAAAGTTAATTTTGCATTCATTTCAATTGCCTTATGATATTTAAATAATCCACTACCTAAATAATTATTACTCGTTGGGCAATTAGCAAAAATTGCTTTTTTTTCTACCATGCGCTGCCACTCACTATCAGATAAATGGATGCAATGCCCGTAAATAGCTTTTTCATGGACTAAACCATATTTTTCATAAACGCTTAAATAATCTTTAGCCCAAGGAAATTGCAACAAAGTATCAGCAATTTCATTTACATTTTCGCACACATGAGTTTGAGCATAAGCATCAGAATGCGATTGTATAAATTCTTTACACAACCCCAAGGTTTCTTCAGTACAACTTAAAGCAAATCGTGGCGTAAGAGCATAAGATATTCTATTGGTATTATGCCATTTATTATATAATTTTTCACTAATTTTCATACTAGTTTGCGGATCAGTAATAAGCTGTGGATTACCATGCGTCATTATCGTATTTCCCATCACTGCACGCATTTTAAATTTATCAGTTATTTCAAAAAGTAAGTCTGCACCATCATATGAAGTGGGTAGGTAGGCACAAATTGACGTTGTACCATTTTTAAATAGCTCTTTTAATAAAATTTCATATTCTCGTCGTCCAGATTGTTCACTATTAAACGCAACCTCACTTGGAAAAATATAGTTATCTAACCACGCTAAGAGTTTTTCACCATATGCACCCACTCCGGAGGTTTGTGTAGCATGCATATGTGAATCAATAAATCCAGGAGTAATTAATTTACTGCTATAATCAACTATTTTAACTTGATCGGTAATTTCACTTTTTAGCTCCTCATATTCACCCACGGCAGTAATTTTACCATTATCAACAATTATGCCCCCATCCCGAATAAATTTAAACTTATCATCATCCACAAATAATGCATTAGGGATGGTTCCCTGAAGATTTTGCAGATTAGCTTTATTAGTAAAGGTAAAAATTTTGCCTCTATATAAGGTACTCATATTGTTCTCCTAACCAAGTTTAATATGATGGCTGTAACATTTAATTATAAAATTTTTTATCCTAGTATTATCCTTAAAAATATTCAACATTATTTTAGCATATTTTTTCACCCCTTATTTTTAAAAAATAAACTGGAGATAAAACTTATGCTAATAAAGATTAAAATAAGACTTAATCCCGCATTATACTGATACCATTTATCATGATAAGCGAAAATAAACGTAAAAGAATTGTGATTTATAAAATATGCTTCTTCTCTAGTTATTTTAGTATTCGAAATAAATTGGCCCACAAGAGGTTGTTCAATCATTCCGGAAAATACATAAGACATAGTTAAGACAAATGAAGTAGCTAATGAACGATTATTAACATTGTCAACATTTAATTGAACACATTGAAAGGCAAGAATAGAGCCACTGCAACCAAAGCCATAAAGGAAACCAATACTAGACACCCAAAAAAAGGCATTATGGCTTTGAAAGCGAACAAATAATAACGTGCTAAAAGCAAGCATTGCCAAAAAAGATAGGATTCGTGCTGGAATTATATAGTTAGTTTTTTGTGCCCAAAATCCCGATACTATTCCACCACTAGTAAGTCCCAGTAAAATCATTCCATTGATTATTGTGGCATGCTGAAAAGTTTCATGAAAAACATCAGTTTGAAAAGATACATTAAATAAATCGGGAAAAGTTAAAACTCCACCAAATAGCCCAGCAAAAAAAATAGTAGCATACCACACTTGTGGATTCCTTATAATTTCCCAGATTGCTTTTAATATATCTGGTGGCGATTTATCTAGAATAGGTTTATTTTTATCAAGAAAAATTAAAATAAATATAGAACAAATAAATAAAGCATAGCTTAAATAATTAAATGGTATATGGTAGTCAGTTACCCTGCCAAAGACAAATCCCAAAACACCTGCAGTAAAATTAGCTAAACTTTGGCTAATCGAGGATAAAAGAGGAAACTGTTTAGCCGTAAAATTCTGTTGTACCACAAATAAAATACCAATAAATGTAGTTGCTAACCCAGTCCCCAATAAAATACGGGCAATAAATAATAAGGCCACGTGATCTGCATGAGTAAAAATAACCATACCAACTGCTGCTATAATTGAGCTTATAAAGAGAATATTTCGTGTTGCGTAAATGATAAAAAGTCTTCCCGAACAAAATTGAGCTATCGCATAAGCAATAAAAAATACTCCAGATAGCCATCCTAAAGTAGTATGTGTTAAATGCATTTGCTGCGCAACACGTGCATTAAACATGCCAAATACAATAGATGATGCAACACTAACTACAAAAAATAATTCAGCACTTGCCCATTTTAAAAATTTAAGATTCATTTTATTATGTCCTCACTATGTTTAGCTTGTATTTTTTAAAATAATACAATTAATTGTAACGTACCGGCAAAAGCCGGCGGGTAATCGGAACTGGCTCCTGGGTCTGGAATATAGGATAATGCGGGTTCAAGATACACACCTCTAATTACTTGTAATTGATAATATCCTTGGTACATCATCTCAGAATAATTAGTAAATGAATTTGGATTTAGCTGTGAAAGGGCAAATCCGGCTCCAAAAGAATCATAGGGGCGATGGGGAATAAGCCCAAAGAAAGTTAACCCAGCGCCACCATATTGTGGCATAGGCAATGCATCAGAATTATTTATTCCATACTGAAAATACATGGATATTCCACTGCTGTCTATGTTGGGATTTTTATACCACAAACGCTGTGACCCAAAAATATAGGTACCATCAGCACCAACTTCTTGAGTAATATTAGGTGGCCCACTGATAGGTCCGGTTTGCGACCATACTCCAACCCCTATATTTCCAGGTTTATTATCTTCGCCTAACAGCCAGTTAAGTCCGGTCTCACCTAAATATAAATAAGAGCCAGTAAATCCAGGCCAAACATTCATTCCCGTTTGAGTTCCGGTTGCTAAACTACCATCATATGCTCCTACAGATACGTACCATTCTTTTATCGGAGCATAGCTAGTGGTAATCCCATATGCCGAATTATAGTATCCTGGCATAATGCCTAAAGAACTGGGATTAACAAAAATAGGAGTATATAATAACCCACTCACGGCGGGAATAAATAGTTGGGAATTGTCTAACGCAACTGGTTTTACCACATTATCAAAGTCAAGACTCGGCAAGGATTTACCAATACGAAATATAAATTTATCATTAAATAGCGCCTGTCTATACCATAACTGGTACAACTCAGAACGATCTAATGGCATTGGCCCAGGTAGGCTGTTATACCCTTGAACGCTGCCTGCTAATCCATTAGTATTTTGCCCATTAAATTGTAAAAACTCAGTACTCCAAGTTGCACCTTTCCATCCCATTAGTTTTTGTGCATCAATAGTAAAATTTAAAATGGCAAAACTATTATTAGTCCAACGCTGATCATCATTTATACCGCCATTAAATAAATAGTCCGTATTCCCGATCCAGGCACCTCCTAAGTAAATTCCAGTATCTGGATTAATTCCTAGTGTACGACCTAAAACGCCGGTTCCGGTAATAATATCAACGGCAGTTGGATTGGCACTAATACTCGCTGAATTTAATTTACTCTGTGACTCTGAAATATCTATTAATTCCGAATCAACTAATAGTGGGGTAGATTCAGAATCCGCAAATACTTGGGGGATACCTAAAATTAACAAAACAAGGGAAATTTTTACGAAGAATAATGTATTTCCCACCCTCATCTGACAATATTTTTCTAATCGCACTATATTCGCTCTGTCTTTAAATAAATATTAAATTTAAGCTTACTGCCCAATTTAAGAGCAGTACATGATTATTAAAATTTATAAAAATATGATAATATTAATTTTCTCTAATTTTTTAACATTGGTTTTTTAAGAAATAAACTGGCAATAAAACTAGCGATTAAAGTAAGTAGTACAAATGTTAATCCCGCAGAATATCGATATAATTCGTCATGAGCATTTAAATCCAGAAATGTCTTTCCATGCAATAGAGCTAGTTGTTCTGGACTTACATTTGTCATAATAACTTTAACCGAATTTAATATTTGACCTATAATTGGTTGCTCTACAAAACCCGTAAATATATAAGAAATTGTAAGAACAAATGATGTTGCTAAAGGGCGTAAATTTTCCTCAACAACATTTTCTTGGATACCTTGAAAAGCAAGCACTGATCCACCAAGCCCAAAACCGAAAATAAAATAGACCATAAAAGCATCTGAATGATGTGGTAAAAAATTTAATCTCACATATAGAACAATTATAAAAGACAACATACTTATTAGCGCAAATACGCGTGCAGTAAATGCATAATTATTCAATCTATCTGAAATAATCCCTGCAAGAACGCTACCAATCGTGACTCCTAATAAGATCATGGAAGTAATTGCCACTGCCTGAGTAGTAGAAATATCAAACGCATTTACTTGAAAAGATGTTGCAAATAAATTAGCAAACGATATAATCGCTCCAAATAAACCAGTGAAAAATATAGCGGCCCACCACACTTGAGCATTTTTAAGAATAATTTTCATATCGTCTACTAAAGAAGAATCCTTCGTTAGTGTTGATGAATTATTTCCATTATCCTTCACAAAGGCTAGCATGCAAATAGCACAAATTACAAACGCTATAGCTAAAATAATAAAGAAAGCATTATAATTTAAATATGTAATAATTATACCGCCAAAAAAAGCACAACTAGTGCCAGCTAAATTCGCAAGGCATTGACTTAACGATGACATAACGGGAAAAGCAGTACTTAAAAAGTTTTTTTGAATTATGTACAGCACTCCCACATATGTAGCAGCCAACCCTATACCCAATAAAATTCGTGCAATTAATAAAAAAGTCAAGGACGGAGCCATTGATAAAATAAAACATCCACCAGCTGATATTAGTGCGCTGACAAATAAAATTGCCCGTGGTGGTAATTTAACAAACAATTTGCCCGAATAAAATTGTACCACTGCATAAAAAATAAAGAAAATTCCAGATAACCAACCAAATTGAGCTTGATTAATAGATAAATTGCTAGTTATATTGGGTGAGTATACACCAAACATAACTGAGAAAATTACACTTACTACAAAAAATAATTGTACAAAGCTCCACTGCAAATATGCCCTAGATTTGTTCATTTTTAATCTCCATAATAACTGGTTAAGTATTTTATAACTGGTTCAAAACCTTCTCATCAATTACTTCTTTGATAACGATTAAAGATTATAAACAGGTAGTTTACAAATTAAAAAATATACTACATAACTGCTCTATTGTTGCTAAACAAAGAATTATAGCATGGTATACTTAATATACTGTTCGTAATTGGAAGTTGGACTAAATATTTATCGAATCCATAATTATTTTGTGCACAACTTAAAGTAGAAAAATTTACTTGATGCTAATTATTAAATATATTGTATACTGCGGCTAGTAAAGTGTTAATTACGTGTGACATTTCATATGGAAAACCTATATGCTAAAAACAATTTTGTCCAATAAAATTATACAAGAATTTTTAAGAATATCTTTTGGCAATATATTAGAATGGTATGATTTTACTATTTATGGTTTACTGGCAATTCAATTAGCACAAGTATTTTTCCCTAATAATAGTAAATTTACTGGTTTAATAATGGTATTCACTACCTTTGCTATGGGTTTTTTAGCTAGACCATTCGGTTCGTTATTATTTGGCAGAATTGGGGACAAATATGGTAATCATTATGCAGTAACATTATCTATTTGGCTAATGGCAATATCCTCAGGAATAATATGTTTACTTCCAAGTTATCAAACTATTGGAATTTTTGCGCCTTTATTTCTGGTATTGCTCAGAGTTTGTCAAGGATTATCCGCTGGGGGACAATTTTCTGGGCTTATAACTATTGCAATTAATACAACAACTAAAAATACTTCTTTTTTAGTTAGCTTAGTTCATGCTATTGCGATTATAGGTAGTTTATTAGCTTCACTTATAGTTTATTTAGATCTTAATTTATTTAAAAATTTACTGCCATCTCTAGCATATATAGCATGGCGAATTCCATTCGGTATAAGCTTTATTTTATTTATTGTTTACTTATGGTTAAATC